>CAMFSB010000231.1 GCA_945982465.1 uncultured Faecalibacterium sp.
AGTTGGCCTTCCCCCTTGACGATCGTCTTACAGTCGGCGCCATAGACAATGATATTCTCGGAAGATTCATTGAGACACAGCCGAAGCTCCTGCACACTGATTGCACCGCGCTGCACGCCGACAAAAATCAGGTTGCTTCTACGCTTGATGTAGGTTCCGATGATGATGACCTGCCCGAGCAGGTGTCTGGCTCTGCCAGAATCTTCCGTCTTCTGCAATTCAGCCAGCAGATTCCGCAGCATCGCGATCTGCCGGGCGGTCTGCGTCTCCATCATGTCGTACAGGCGGTTTTCCTCCGTCAGCCGCAGCCATCTTGCGTGCTCCGCCGCCAGAACGTCGCCGGTATCGCGCAGCTCATCCCTTGTCAGCTCCAGCTCTTTTCGGAGCTGATTCAGCGCGGAAATGTCCTCCTTCCAGAACACCCAGCCGCGGCGCAGCTTGTGCCGCTTCAAGAGCATATCGTCGCCCAGATGGACGGTATCCTGTTGCATCTGCCGCAGCTCACTTTGCGGCAAAGCTCCCTGCATGGCAGCAGACACATATTGGGAGCAAAATGCAGGATCCGTAATCTGGACGGGCAAACTCGTTGCCTCAAAAAGCTCGTCGTATCCGAGGTTGGACTGAATCAGCCCGCATTGAATGCAGCATTCGAGGATACTCGCAAAGATCAGGCACTGCGACACCGTTATATCGCCCGCAAGAACCCAGACCCAATAGACCTTTTTAACATACGCGCAAGCATAGACCAACGAAAGCGCAAGCGGAACCAGCGGCAGCCAGCGAATTCTCCTGCTGCGCGGGATGCGGCAGTTTTTCACCATTGAAAGAAACGCGAACCCCGCGCACAGGGCCTCCCAAGCCAGCACGAAGAAATAGCTGATCTCCACCCGATAGCCAAGATCCGATAAAACGCCGGCCCGCAATGAAAACACCTCCTGGCGCAGATCATTGGTCAGAACGAGCAGGAGCAGAAGCAGCGTCGGAACATACAGAAGCTTGTTCCATCGCGGCAGCCGAAAATCCTCTCCCTTGCCCAGCGACTGGGAAACAAAGACCGACAGCATGGGGATGAACAGCATCGGGAAATAGTAGAAATACCACAGCCAGCGCTCTGCATCCGTGTTTTCAATGGAATATTTGATTGAGCGAAGAAGAATCCACAGCACCATCAGCACCGAGATCGCCAGCAGATAACGCCGCACCTGCGTCTGCACGATGCGGATCCGCAGGGAGTAGCACCACACGCTGAACAAAAACACATAGATTCCGCTTCGCAGGTGGCTGACAACCGGAGAGTGGAAAATATGCCGGCTTGCATATCGGAGCCACATGGCAAACGCAATGAGCGCCAGCACGGCCAGCGCATACAAGATGCTCTTTTTTGTCGCTTTGCTCATGCCGCATGCCTCCCATCTCTGCACATTCGTATGAATAGTATATCATGCGGACGGAAAAAGGCAACACGGTTTTACACCCTTTGCCGAGAGAATCGAGCCGGACGATGACCTTTGAGCAAAAAATAATTGCAAACCCTATCCAATCGGCGGGGGCGGAAGGGAGCGATAACGGCTAAAATAGAAATGGAACATACAAAAGGAGAGAAAGGCGGTGGAAAAGAGCAGATGCGAAGGATTGTACTGGATATGAAAGGCGGACTTCTGGCGGAAGCGGTCATGCAATCGCTTTCGGGATGCGACCCGGATTTTCTTGTCTACCGTTCTTCAAAGCCGGAGGAAACGCTTGCCCTGTGCCGGACCTGCCGTGCCAATGTGTTGGTGATGGAGGTCAACCGGCAGGGCATCTGGAAGCTGAGCGAACGGCTCAAGCTCTGCAATGCTGTAAAGCAGCTCGGTTGGGTCTGCAAGGTTCTGCTTCTGGTAGATGAGAACGCGGACGAACTGCTTGCCGCCGATGTGCGTCAGGCGGTGAAGGACCAGTTTGTCGACAATTTTATCTATGCGTCGGTATCGCCGAAGTATCTTGCGGGCGTGATCGATACGCTTTAGAAAGGAGCGGGTATATGCAGGTTACCATTCAAAAAATGCCGGAAAGTTTGCCAGAGTTTGAAGCGCTTGCGGCGGAAGGCCGCCAGCCGGAACGAATCTGTGCGCTGTTTTTGTGCGCGCTTTCGCTGTTCGACAAAAATATGACAGACGGCGTAAACGCTATGAATCTGCTTCGCGGACCGAAGCCGATGACACCCTATGACGCGCAGTTCCTGCGCGACCGGCTGCGTGGGAAAGCGTATCTGCCGCTGGCCTATTTTGAGGGTGCGACGCCGGAAAACGGCTATCAGCCGCGGGTGCCATACCGGCTTAACGTGCTGGCAGACCCCAGACCGCAGGATATCGAGCCGGGGTATCTGCGCGTGTTCCTGAAAACGGCGGGTGCAGATTCGCCGCGGCCCAGGAAGCTGCGGCAGACAGCCGCGACCGGCGAGTGGTTCCTCTGGGAATATTCCAGCATTCTCAGCGGCATCCGTATTCCTGCGGCGGAAGATCCGTGGGCATAGTAAGTAGAGAAAGGGAGATCAGAAAATGGGACTCATTAAAGCAGCATTGGGCGCGGCTGGCGGTGTGATGGCCGATCAGTGGAAGGAGTATTTTTACTGTGAATCCATTCCGGAGAACGTGATGGCGGTCAAGGGTCTGCACCGCGTTTCCGGGCGCAGCAGCAACTACAAGGGCAGCGAGAACATCATTTCCAACGGCTCGGTCATCGCGGTGGCTGACGGCCAGTGCATGATCATCGTCGATCAGGGCAAGGTCACGGAGCTGTGCGCCGAACCGGGCGAGTTCGTGTATGACAGCTCGACCGAGCCGTCGATCTTCTCCGGTGAGTTGGGAACCAGTATCCTCGACACGTTCAAGAACATCGGAAAGCGCTTCACCTTCGGCGGCGAGCCGCCCAAGGATCAGCGCGTGTACTATTTTAACACCAAGGAGCTCATCGGCAACAAGTACGGCACGCCGTCGCCGGTCCCCTTCCGCGTCGTTGACCAGCGGGCAGGCATTGACATCGACATTGCCATCCGCTGCTTCGGTGAATACAGCTACCGCATCTGCGACCCGATCCTGTTCTACACGAACGTGTGCGGCAATGTCGGCGAGGATTATACCCGCGACCGGCTGGACGGGCAGCTCAAAACCGAGCTTCTGACCGCCCTCCAGCCCGCGTTTGCCAAAATTTCAGACATGGGCATCCGCTATTCCGCGCTTCCCGGCCATACAATGGAGCTGGCTGAGGCATTGAATGAAGTCCTCTCCGGAAAATGGCGCAACCTGCGTGGGCTTGAGATCGTTTCCTTTGGCGTTTCGTCGGTCAAGGCGAGCGAGGAAGATGAGAAGATGATCAAGGAGCTGCAGCGCAACGTAGCGTTCATGGATCCGACGAGAGCGGCGGCGCACCTCGTTGGCGCACAGGCTTCCGCGATGCAATCTGCGGCGGCCAATCAGGGCGCGGGTCCTGCAATGGCGTTTATGGGCATGAACATGGCGGGCCAGATGGGCGGTATGAACGCACAGAATCTCTATCAGATGGGTGCGCAGCAGCAAGCACAGCAGCCCACTCCCGCAGCACCGGCAGCGCCCGCGAACGGTTGGACGTGCAGCTGCGGACAAAGCGGCATTACCGGCAATTTCTGCCCGAACTGCGGCAGCAAAAAGCCCGAGCCGAGGCCCGCGGCGGGGCGCTGGGGGTGCCCGGAGG
>CAMFSB010000232.1 GCA_945982465.1 uncultured Faecalibacterium sp.
CTCCCGGGCGCGGAAGTGACCGTGGTAAAGTTTGCGCCCATGGGCGACCCGGTGGAGCTGCGCATCCACGGCTACGAGCTGACGCTGCGGCTGGACGACGCGGACAAGATCGCCGTGACCCGGCTGGACGGGCAGGCAGACGGCGCCGCCCAGCCGGCCAGAAAGAAGCCGGCCAAAAAGCCTTCCCACCCTGCGCTGGGCGAGATGGGCGTCCACCACGAAAAGCGCACCGAGCGCTCGCTGCCCGAGGACCATGTGCTGACCTTTGCGCTGGTGGGCAACCAGAACTGCGGCAAGACCACGCTGTTCAACCGGCTGACCGGCGCCAATCAGCATGTGGGCAACTTCCCGGGCGTGACGGTGGACCGCAAGGACGGCGCGATCCTGGGCTACCCCAAAACCTCCATCACCGACCTGCCGGGCATTTACTCCATGTCGCCCTATTCCAGCGAGGAGATCGTCTCCCGCGATTTTGTGCTCAACACCCAGCCTGACGCCATCATCAACATTGTGGACGCCACCAACATCGAGCGCAATTTGTACCTGACCATGCAGCTGCTGGAAATGGACCGGCCCATGGTGGTGGCGCTGAACATGATGGACGAGCTGATGGGCAACGGCGGCTCCATCGACGTAAACGCGATGGAGCAGTTGCTGGGCGTGCCGGTGGTGCCCATCTCGGCCGCCAAAAACCAGGGCGTGGACGAGCTGGTGGCCCATGCTTTGCATGTGGCCCGCTATCAGGAAGCGCCCGTGCGGCAGGACCTGTGCGCCAAGGAGGACTGTGGCGGCGCGGTACACCGCTGCATCCACGCGGTGACCCACCTGATCGAGGACCACGCCGAGCAGGTGCATGTTCCGGTGCGGTTCGCGGCCGGCAAGGCCATCGAGGGCGACCGGCTGATCATCGACCGGCTGGCGCTGGACCAGAACGAGCAGGAGCTGCTGGAGCACATCACCCTGCAGATGGAGCACGAGCGCGGGCTGGACCGCAACGCCGCCATTGCGGACATGCGCTTCCGCTTTATCGAGCGCGTGTGCGCCGAGTGCGTTACCAAACCCCATGAGAGCAAGGAGCATCTGCGCAGCGAACGGCTGGATCAGGTGCTGACCGGCAAATACACGGCCATCCCGGTGTTCATCGCCATCATGGCGCTCACCTTTTACCTCACCTTCAACGTGATCGGCGCATGGCTGCAGGGCCTGCTGGAAACCGGCATCGGCGCATTGACCGCCCTGGTGGACGGCGCGCTGACCGCGGCGGGCGTAAACGCGGCGCTGCACGATCTGGTCATCAACGGCATTTTCGAGGGCGTGGGCAGCGTGCTGAGCTTTCTGCCCATCGTGGTGACCATGTTCTTCTTTTTGTCGCTGCTGGAAGACAGCGGCTACATCGCCCGCGTCGCGTTTTTTATGGACAAGCTGCTGCGCAAGATCGGCCTTTCGGGCCGCAGCATCGTGCCCATGCTGATCGGCTTTGGCTGCACGGTGCCCGCCGTGATGGCCACCCGCACGCTGCCCAGCGAGCGCGACCGCAAAATGACCATCCTGCTTACGCCGTTCATGAGCTGCACCGCCAAGCTGCCGATCTACGCATTTTTTGTAAACGCATTTTTCCCGCGGCAGGGCGGCCTGGTGATGACCGGGCTGTATCTGCTGGGCATTGTGACCGGCATCCTGATCGCCTTTTTGTACAAAAAGGTGCTGTTCCAGGGCGAGGCGGTACCCTTTGTGATGGAGCTGCCCAACTACCGCCTGCCCAGCTTGCGCAGCACCGTGCAGCTGATGTGGGAAAAGGCCAAGGATTTTCTGCAAAAGGCGTTTTCGGTGATTCTGGTGGCCACCATCGCGGTGTGGTTTTTGCAGAGCTTTGATTTGCACTTCAACCTGGTGGCCGACTCCGCCGACAGCATCATGGCCGCAATTTCCGGGGTTCTGGTACCGCTGTTTGTGCCGCTTGGCCTGGGTGACTGGCGCATCTGCACTGCCCTCATCAGCGGTTTTATGGCCAAGGAGAGCGTGGTCTCCACGCTGGAGGTGCTGTTTGGCGCGCAGGGTGGTGTGACCGCTGCCCTGACCCCGGCGGCCGCCGGCTCGCTGCTGGTGTTCAGCCTGCTGTACACGCCCTGCGTGGCCGCAGTAGCCGCCGTCAAGCGGGAGCTGGGCGGCAAATGGGCCGCGGGCGTAGTGGTATGGCAGTGCGTGCTGGCGTGGGCCGCCGCGCTGGCGTTCCACACCCTTGCCCTGCTGTTGATGTGAGGTACGGCCATGAACGGAGCGGATGTTCTGGTGCTGGCGCTGGTGGCGGCAGCCGTGGCAGGTGCGGTGTACCTGCTGCGCTCCGGCCGCAGCGGTGGCTGCGGCGGCGGCTGCACCCATTGCACCGCCTGCGGCAGACGGCAGGCTCCCCGCCCGCACAGGACTTCAAACGGCAAGGGGGACACTCCATGGCAAAGGTAAAGCTGACCATCACCGAGAGTCGATGCCGGTGCGGATATTTCCGCACCGGGCAGGAATTTATTATAGAGGATCTTTGCCCGCCGCTGTGCCATGAATTGTGGCACAGCATTTACCCGCTGGTATACGCCCTGCAAAACGGCGCCTCGCTGGACTATGGTTCTGCCCGTGCCAGGCAGTTTGACGCAGCGTGCCCGGACGGCGGCCGTGTGCGCCTGCACGGTGAAGTATGCGAGGGCTGACCCCCGCAGGAAATTTGCACGATTTTTCAAATTTTACGGCAAAGCGGCGCAAGTTGTGATACAATAGCCTTGTGTAAGGATCACCGGGGGAGCCGGGGCCGCGCCCCGCGCGGCGGCCTCCCGTGAAAAAGGAGAAGTTTACCATGAAATACTGCAAACGATGCACCATGCCTGATACCCGCCCCGGCATCACCTTTGACGCCGAGGGCGTGTGCAGCGCCTGCCGCCATTACGAGAGCCGCGCCAAGGTGGACTGGGCCGCCCGCGAAAGGGAGTTTGCCGCTTTGTGCGACAAATACCGCGGCTGCAACGGCCCCGGCGGCTACGACTGCGCCGTGGCGGTGTCCGGCGGCAAGGACAGCCACTATCAGGTCCACATGCTGAAAAACGTCTACCACATGAACCCCATCCTGTTCAGTGTGGAGGACAATTTCCCCATGACCGAGGCGGGCAAGCACAACCTGAAAAACATCAGCGAGGAATTTGGCTGCACCATCATCAGCTGCAAGCCCAACATCAAGGTACAGAAGATCCTGATGCGCAAATTCTTTGAAAAATACGGCAAGCCCACCTGGTACGTAGACCGGCTGATCTACACCTTCCCGCTGCACATGGCGCTCAAGTTCAACACGCCGCTGCTGTGCTACGGCGAGAATGTCAGCTTTGAATACGGCGGCAACGCCGACGCCGAGACCTATTCCGCCCGCGACCAGATCGAAAACGGCGTGGCCGTGGGCATGCCCATGGAGGAGCTTTTGGGCGACGGCGTGACCGAAAACGATCTGAGCCTGACGCTGGCCCCCTCGAAAGAGGATCTGGCAAAGCTGGACCCGTTCTATATGAGCTACTTCTTCCCGTGGAACAGCTATTATAACTACCAGCTTGCCAAGGCCCACGGCTTCCACGATCTGACCCACGAGTGGGACCGCACCCATCACGCCGAAAACTTTGACCAGATCGACAGCCGCGCCTATCTGGTGCACAGC
>CAMFSB010000233.1 GCA_945982465.1 uncultured Faecalibacterium sp.
GCCCAGTACCGGGCCATGCTGCAGCTGGATGAGCCGGTGGGCCGCAAGCTGGACTTTTTGACGCAGGAGCTGAACCGGGAAACCAATACCATCGGCTCCAAATGCCAGGAACTGGCCATCACCCGCATCGTGGTGGATGTGAAAGGCGAGATCGAAAAGATCCGCGAGCAGATCCAGAACATCGAATAAAAGCCGCCGCAGCGCCGCACGGCAGACGGGAAAAGAGGCAACGTGCATATGAAACTCATCAACATCGGCTTTGGCAACATGGTCAACGCCAACCGGCTCATCACCATCGTCAGCCCGGATTCGGCCCCCATCAAGCGCCTTGTGCAGGAAGCGAGGGATCGCGGCGCGCTGATTGATGCGTCGTATGGCCGGCGCACCCGCGCCGTGCTGGTCATGGATTCCGACCATGTGATCCTCTCAGCGCTGCAGCCCGAAACGGTGGCGAACCGGATCGACGGCGGCGCCGAGGAGCCGGCGGAAAAATATGGGGAGGACGAGATCCATGACGAATGAAAAAAGCCTGTTTATTGTGTCTGGCCCGGCCGGTGTGGGCAAGGATTCGGTGGTGCAGGCCCTGTGCGCCGCCCATGAGGGCATCGAGCGCAGCGTTACCGCCACCACGCGCGCCCCGCGCCCCGGCGAGCAGGAGGGGGTAAACTATTACTATTTCACCGTGCCGGAGTTTGAAAAGCTGCAGGCGGAAAACGGCGTGCTGGAATCAAACTTTTACTGCGGCAACTACTACGGCACCGTGCGCTTTGATGTGGAAAAGCGCCTGGCCGCCGGCAGGGTGGTGGTGCTGGTGATCGATGTGAACGGCGCGGCCAGCATCAAGCGGCTGTGCCCCCAGGCCACCACAGTGTTCATCTGCCCGCCCTCGGAGCAGGAGCTGGAAAAGCGCCTGCGCGGCCGCGGCACCGAAAGCGAGGATAAGGTGCGCGAGCGCCTGGCCCGCGCTAAGGAAGAACTGGCTCTGGCCGATACCTACGACGCCCGGCTGGTCAACGAAAAAGTGGAGGAATGCGCCGGGCAGCTGTATCAGCTGATCCAGGCCCGCCGCGCCTGAACAGGGCAGGGCAGCGCAAAAAACAACCGCTGCGCGCGGGCCGACGCGCACAGCAGCGAAAGGAGGGCCGGCGTATTGCCAAAGACCGTACAGGTCGCCGTCAGCAACGCGGCCTTTCACTTTGATAAGCTGTACACCTATGCGGTCATGCCGGACCAGCAGGCCGTGCAGCGCGGCAGCATGGTGCTGGTGCCGTTTGGCAAAGGCTCCCGTCCCCGCATGGGCATCGTGCTGGCCGTGGATGCCGAGCCGGAAAGCGCCAGGCTCAAAGCGCTGTTCGATGTGGCCCCCGAAACGGCGGCCCTGACCGATGAGCTGCTGGCGCTGGTGGCCTTTTTGCGTGAACGCACATTCTGCACCTGGTACGAGGCGGTCAAGGCTGTGATCCCGTACGGGGCGCAGTACAAACCGGCTTTTGGTCCGGACGGCGTGACCCCCGTGCTGCAAAAGCAGCTGGTGCGCCACACCGAAAACAGCTATAAACTGGCCGGGGAGCTGCCCGCAAAGCCCCGTCCCACAGCGAAACAGCTGCTGGCGGTAACGCTGCTGGCCGGCGGCCCACGCACCCAGGCCCAGCTGGAAGAACTGGGCGTAAGCCGTGCCGTGCTGGACAATCTGTGCCAAAAGGGCGTGCTGGCCTGCGAAAAGGTTAATAAAGTGATCGACCTTTACAGCAATATCCCGCTGAAAAACGAGCCGGTCACCCTGACCGGCGAGCAGCAGGCCGCCTACGACGCGCTGGCGCCCCATTTGGCCGACACAGCGCCCCACGCGGCGCTTTTGTACGGAGTGACCGGCAGCGGCAAAACGCTGGTATTCCTCAAGCTGATCGAACGGTGCCTTGCTTTGGGCCGCAAGGCGCTGGTACTGGTGCCGGAGATCAGCCTGACACCGCAGATGATCCTACGGCTCAAATCCACCTTTGGCAAGCGGGTGGCGGTGCAGCACTCGGCGCTCAACCATACCGAACGGCTGCTGCAATGGCAGATGATCCAGGACGGCGGGGCGGATATCGTGGTGGGCACCCGCAGTGCAGTGTTCGCCCCGCTGGAAAACATTGGTCTGATCATCATCGACGAGGAACAGGAGCACACCTATCGCTCTGAGTCCGCGCCCCGGTATTCGGCCCACGAGGTAGCCAAACGGCGCGCGGCGGATAACGGCGCGCTGCTGCTGCTGGCATCGGCCACCCCGTCCATCGAAAGTTACGCGGCGGCCTGCTCCGGCCGGTACCAGCTGGTGCGGCTGGCCCAGCGCTACGGCGGCCGCCCGCTGCCCCGCGTGGATCTGGGGGCTATGCGGGCCGAGCTGGGCGGGGGCACCCCGCGCGAGATCAGCCGGCGGCGGGAGGACGCCATCCGCGAAAATCTGGCCCGGCACGAGCAGACCATCCTGCTGCTGAACCGGCGCGGCTATCAGACGGTGGCCCTGTGCGCCGACTGCGGCCAGGTGCTCAAATGCGAAAAGTGCAGCGTGCCCATGGTCTACCACAAGGCGCGCGGCCAGCTTTTGTGCCATTACTGCGGCAGCACGGTGGCCCCGGTGCCCACCAAATGCCCGCAGTGCGGCGGCAAGCTGAACTATACAGGCTTCGGCACCCAAAAGGCCGAGGAGGAATTGACGCAGCTGTTCCCAAACGCGCGGGTGCTGCGCATGGATCAGGATTCCACCGCGGGCAAGGACGCCCACGAAAAGCTGCTGGCGCAGTTTGCCCGCCGCGAATACGATATCCTGCTGGGCACCCAGATGGTGGCCAAAGGGCTGGATTTCCCCGCGGTGACGCTGGTGGGCGTGCTGGGCATCGACTCGCTGCTGTTTGCCCAGGGCTTCCGCGCCTACGAAACGGTGTTCAGCCTGGTCACGCAGGTGGTGGGTCGGGGCGGCCGGGCCGGCAGCCAGGGGTACGCCGTCATCCAGACGGTGGACCCGGCCAACCCGGTGCTGAATCTGGCCGCCGCGCAGGACTACGACGCCTTTTTTGAGCAGGAGATCGCGTTCCGGCGGCTGGGGCTGTACCCGCCGTTCTGTAGCCTGTGCATGGTGGGCTTTACCGGCAAAAACGAATCGCAGGTCAGCCGTGCGGCGGCGCGGTTCTCCGCTTTGCTGGGGCAGCAGGCGGCCTTGCAGCCCCAAATGCCCCTGCGGGTACTGGGGCCCGCGCCGTGCAGCGTAGTTATGGTCAACGAGCGCTACCGCTATAAGCTGACCATCAAATGCCGCAACGATAAGGCGTTCCGTGCGCTGCTGGCCCGTGTGCTGGCTTTGTACGAGCAGGAAAAGCTGCCGCAGCAGGCGGCAGTGACCGTGGATATGAATTCGGACGGCGAGTTGTAGCGCCGCCCGCTGAACGATCACATCAATAGATCTTGGAGGAAAACTGTTATGGCACTTCGGAACATCGTAAAAGAAGGCGACCCCATCCTGAACAAGGTGTGCCGCCCTGTGACCAAATTTGACGACCGTCTGGCCGCCCTGCTGGACGACATGCACGAAACCATGATCGCGGCCGACGGCGTGGGCCTGGCCGGCCCGCAGGTGGGCATGATGCGCCGCCTGTTTGTGGTGTGGGAC
>CAMFSB010000234.1 GCA_945982465.1 uncultured Faecalibacterium sp.
CCGGGACGGCGCCCGCAAAGTCCGCACGGGTCCACTCCCCGATGTTCTGCCCGGTGGCGCTGCCGTCCACGCCAACGCCGTCCCGCGCGGCCGCCCCGGTAAACTTGTTGCCCACCGGGCTGCCGGTGGCCGCGTCGGTGGGGTACTGTACCGGCTGGGCCAGCACCAGCGGGATCGCGGTCTGCCCGCCTTCAGCCACCGTATGCGCATCGCGCCGCAGCGTGATGACATACTCGCCCGCGTCCAGTTCATACCCGGCAAAGCCGTTTCCGTTGGCGTCGAAGCAGTCGTAGCTGGCCATATCCCGCACCGAAACGGTCAGCGTCAGGCGCTGGCTCTGGCCGGGCAGCAGCAGATCGGTCTTGGCAAAGGCCGCCAGCTCCAAAGCGGATTTTTCAATACCGCCCGGCGTATACGGGGCCGTATAGTATAGCTGTACCACATCCCTGCCGGCGGCCGACCCGGTGTTTGTAACTTCAACGGTGAGCGAAACTTCCCCATCCGCCGCAAGCGCGCTGCCGGCGGCGGGCGCATCCGCCACGGTCCAGCTGAACTGGGTATTGCTTAGCCCGTAGCCGAACGGATACTGCACCACGCCCGCGTACCCGGCGCCGTACTGGTTGGAAACACCGTCCCAAAAACCCTCAGCGTCGGCGGTCTCATACCATTTGTAGCCCACATAAATGCCCTCGGCATAGTCCACATACGACACCTGCGTGTAAGGCTCCGCCTGCCCCAGATTGCCGCAGCTCGTCCCGTCGGCCGGGTACAGGCCCTCCGCGCCTGTGTAGGCGCCCACGCCGTTCTGCCCCGCGTTTGCGTAGCTGGCCGCAGTGGCAAAGTCGTAGGCCCAGGTGTCGGCCGTGCGGCCGCAGGGGTTCGCCTCGCCCCACAGCAACAGCGGAATGGCCTGTGCTGCGGCCTGGCCGGTATAGCCGGCCAGCAGGCAGGCGTCAATGCCGGGGATCGTTTCCAGCGCGCCCAGCGCCATCACGTTGCCCGTGTTCAGCAGCACAATGACGTTTTCGTAGTGGGCCCCCACATAGGCAAGCAGCGCCAGTTCCTCGGCGGAAAGCTCCAGATATCCCCGGCTGGCATCCACCACAATGTCGCCGCCTGCTTTCAGCCGTTTATACTGCTGCGGCGTGCAGTCGTTGCTTTCGCCCGCAAGCCGGCCGATCACCACGATCGCCGTATCGGAAAACGCCAGCGCGTCGGCCAACAGCGCTTCGGTGTAACAGTCCGTGTCCCGGATATCCGGCTCGTACAGCCGGCAGGACTGCTCGGGCCAACTGTTCAGGGTGCTGGTGTATTCGCGCTCATCCTGAAACGACCGGTACATTGCGGTAAGGTCCAGGTTGTATTGGATGCCATAGGCTTCCAGCGCGGCCAGAAAGTCCACCGTCACGTCGTTGATGCCGCCCGAGCCGGAGCCGCCGCCCAGCCACTGGGTCGACGCCCAGCCGAATACATTCACCCGCCGGATCTCTGCCGAAAGCGGCAGTGTCCCGTTGTTTTGCAACAGCACGGCGCTTTCGGCCTCTGCCCGCAGGGCCAGCGCACCGGCCGCCGCGTCCACGGCCAGCAAGTCCTGCTCCTGCACCTGCACCACTGCGCCGCCCGCGGCCAGATCCAGCATGGCCGAAAAGCTGCCGGCCAGCTGGTGCAGCGCCACACACCCGGCCAGCAGCAGCGCCGCCGCGGCCAAAAAGATCCCGTGCAGGACAGGGCGCGGCCGCCCGGGCCGCTTTTTTGCTGCTGGATGCGCCATTGTGTTTCCTCCCTTTGCCGGGGAACGGCAAGTCCCCCGTGGTGTACGGTCGTTCCGCCCCCATTATAGCAAAGCAGGCCGCCCCTGTCACCGGGCGGATCGGCCCTTTGCCTGCGCCGCACGCAAAACGCAGGCCGCCCCTGTCACCGGGCGGATCGGGCAATGGGGGCCGGCGTTTATAGGATAGCCGCACCCTACCAGCGCGGCATTGGGTTTTTACGGCTGCGGGCGGTAAAAGCTGATGAACCCACCCCCCTGCGCCCAGGCGCGGTGGCCGGTATCGGCCAGCGTGCCGTCAGGGCCGACAGCGTACACCGCTATCACGCCCTGCAGGCTGGTGGTGATCAAAAACCGGCCGTCCGGGCTCATGGTGACCGAACGGGGCCATTCGCCCTCCATGGGCAGTGCCTGGATCTGGTGCAGCAGACCGGTGGCCGCATCCACAGCAAAGGCGAACAGCAGGTCGTAGCCGTGCGCCTGGGTGTAAATGCACCGGCCGTTGGGCGCGATGCACATGCCTTGCTGCTGGCGCATCGGCTCGCGGGCCGGGTGATCCCCCGCGTCCGCATGCACGGTATCCACTTTTTCCAGGTGACCTTCCTCGTCGTAGCGGAAGGTGGTGAGAGTGATCCGGTCGCCGGGGGTGTGCTCGTGGTTGACATACAGATACGGCAGCGTGGGGTGGAACGCGCAGTAGCGCGGCTCGCTGTGCGGGGTGTCGCTCAGCGTGCGGCTGAGCAGGCGGTGTACTCGTTGCGCACGGTGCTGGAATCGTACATAAAGCCGAACGCCGCCGAGATGCGGCCGGAATCATTGAACACCTTCATACGGTCCCACAGGTCACTGGTCTCGGGCAGAGCCACATAGCTCAGCAGCTGGTTGCCCAGCAGCCAGTTCTTGGTGTGGTATTATGTGCTGCTGCTGGCGTGATCGCCGTCCGGGAAGGTGATCAGATTGTCCTCGCCCGGGACCTTGACATAGTGCACGCCCTCGATGCCCCAGTCGATCAGGTTGATGAACTCGGGGTCGCTGAACATCAGGTTCATCACCTTGGCGGCAGCCTCGGGGTTGGGGCTGTTGTGCAGGATGCCGTAGCCGGCGCTCAGGCGGCTGGCCGCAATGAACGGATCCGCCAGCGGCACGGTGATCATATCGTAACCGGTCTTGGCCAGCTTTTCCTGCTCGATGCCCGGCTTCAGTGCGCAGACATAGCCCGCCAGCGTGCCGGCGCGGATCATATCCTGCGAAGCCTCGGAGGCGGTCAGCACATCGCTGGGGATGTAGCCAGCCTGGAACCATTCGCGGTGCAGCTTGCAGGTGTTGATAAAGTAATCGCTGGTGAACAGGTTTTCAATGTTCAGCGTTTCCGCGTAGTTCAGCAGAACGCCGAAGTAATCGCCCAGCGGGTCAAAGTTCTCGACCCAGAAGGGGTTGGCGATGGTCTCGCTGGCAATCATGGCCATGTTGGGCTCCAGCGCTTTCAGCTGGGCAAAGATCGGGGTCAGGTCAGCTTCCGTCTTGACGCCGGAAAAGTCCAGATTGTACTTCTCAGCCAGATCCTTACGGATCATATAGCCGGGCTGCGAGGGCATGTTGCGGATGGGGGCCAGCGTGTACAGGCGGCCGCCCACTTTGCCGGCGTCCGCAAAAACGCCCAGCTGCTCCATGCCTTCTTTGCAGTACTCAGCCATCAGGTCGGTAATGTCCAGGATGGCGCCGCTGGCCACAAAGCCCGACAGGTCGCGGATGTACGCGATGTCGTAGTGCTCGTCGCCGGCAACGATCAGGTTCAGCTGGTTCACATAGTCAGACGATACGATGGGGGCCAGCGCGAACTTGATGGCCAGCGTATCCTCGGGGTTGGCGCTG
>CAMFSB010000235.1 GCA_945982465.1 uncultured Faecalibacterium sp.
CCCGGCCCCGGGCGGCTGGGCCGCAGCGTTGACCCCCCGGCCGGCAAAGGGCTGCACACGCCGATCTTGCTGCGCCCGCAGCTGGCCGCCCCGCAGGCGCTGGCGGTGACCGGCTCGGCCGCGGTGGCCGTCTGCCGCGCGGTGCAGGCACAGTGCGGCCTGCCGCTTGCGATCAAATGGGTCAACGACCTGTTTTACAACGGCAAAAAGGTCTGCGGCATTCTGACCGAGGCGGTTTCCGACCTGGACACCGGCATGGTCGACCACCTGGCCGTGGGCATCGGGCTGAATTTGACCGCCACTGCCGCCGATTTTGCCCCCGGCCTGTGGGACACAGCCGGCAGCCTGTACCCGGGCGGCGCGTGCCCGGTGCCCCGGGCGCAGCTTGCCGGCACCATTGCCCGCGAGTTGCTGGCCCTGTGCCCGGACTTTGACTACCTGGCCGAATACCGCGCCCGCTGCTTTGTGCCCGGCCACTGGGTCACGGTGCGCGAAGTTTCGGGCGAGACCTACACCGCCCGCGCCCTGGCCATCGATGACGCGGGCCGGCTGGTGGTGGAGACCGCCGCCGGCCGGCGTACGGCGCTGAGCCACGCCGAGGTCAGCGTAAAGCCCGCCCGGCCCTGACCGTCCCCGGCTTTGCCCGCCAGGCCATTACGTCTCGATGGTGCAGCGCTTGAGCCGCAAGGACCGGAACGCCGCGTACTGCTCCGCCAGCGCCTGCAGCGCCTGCCTCTCGCCCGGCGAAAGCGGCTCGAACAGCGACAGAGCCAGCGTGATGCCGCCCGCCTGCGTTTTGCTGTTCCATACGCCTGCGACGCGGCCGCCTTTCAGGATGCAGCCCGGGTTTGCCACGGTGCGCCACACCAGCCGCTGCCGGGCCGGGTCCTGCACCAGAAGCGCCCGGTCGCGCCCGGCCCGTACATCCAGATAGGGGTCGTGGGGGCCGAGCAGCAGCAGGCGGCTTTCGTCTGCGGCGGCCGCCTGCAGCGCCGCGCGCTCTTTTGCCAGAATGTACGCCGGCTTGCCCGCAAAGCGTACCGGCTCCAGCTCGCTTTCCACGCTGCCCCACAGCCGCCGGGCCTGCTGCGGCGAACAGCCCAGCCAATCCGCCAAAGCTGCCGGCGTGGCGGGGCCGTAGCAGCGCAAACATTTGCGGACGAGCTGCCCGTCCGCGTCCGGGCAGGGTTCCGGCACACGGCCGAGCCAGCGGCCCGGCGAGGTGAACGTGGGGCTGCCGCCCTCCCGCCTGCCAAACCCCACCAGCCCCGAAACCGCGCACGGCCGCAGCATAAACGACACCACGGCCCCGCCCACGGTTTGGCGGTCCGGGCTGCCGTACATGGACGGCGCGTTCCACAGCGCCCGCTTTTCCGGCGGGAGCCAGCCTTCCACCCGGGCGGCCAACACCCGGTCCAGTTCTTCCTTGCTTTTGACAGTCTGCGTATCCAGCACAGCCGCCGCCTGTTGCACCAGCGGCAGCAGCTGGTCAAAGGTCATTTGCAGAGAATCCAGCGCCAGCGTGATGCCGGCCACCCGGTTCCAGGCGGCGGTCTCCCAGGCGCCGGGCGGCGAATTCTGAAAGCCGCAGGCGCCCGCCGCCTGTTCCAGTGCGTCCGGCGGCAGTTTTTGTTCCAGATGATGGCCGCACAGCCGGTAAGCGCGCACCTGTTCTGCTTGGATCTCCATAGCAACCTCCTGGCCGGGCCTTACGGCCTGTTTTATTCAGTATACCACATCCCCCGGCCGCGCGCATCCCGCAGGCTGTTCCTCTTGCCAAAGCGGCCGGCCGGGTGTATGCTGGAACACACAGCAACACAATGCACAGCGGAGGAAACGACATGCCAAAACGCAGCGACGGCTATAACACACGCACCCGGCAGCTCATCCTGGATTATCTGGTGGCCAACCGCCAGCATGCGGTGAGCGCCTCGCATATTCTGGACGAGTTGGAGCAGCAGGGCGCCGCCCCCAACCCCGCCACGGTGTACCGCTATCTGGACAAGCTGGTCAGCGAGCAGCGCGTGATGAAGTATGTGGCCGACAAAGGTGAAAAGGCGGTGTTCCAGTATGTGGACCAAAGCCGCCGCTGCCACGAGCATCTGCACCTGAAATGCGTGCAGTGCGGGCAGATCTACCATCTGGAATGCGGCTTTATGGAGCAGCTGCGGACCCATCTGGAGGCGGAGCACGGCCTTGCGCTGCAGTGCGAAGGCAGCATGCTGTACGGCGTATGCAGCCGCTGCCGGCAAAGCGCGGCCAAGCCGGCCCCCGTCCCCCAGCCCTGACCGGCGTGTTCCGTGCAAAATGCCGGAATCTGCCGCTGTAGCGCGCAACCTGCCGTTGATTTTGGCCGTTGACAGCCGCCGCCCGGCGTGATACAATTTACTCCACAAAAGCGATGACCGGGAAAAGTAAGGCCCAAGTGCATTTCCACAGCGAGCGCGGGGCGGTGCAAGCCGCGCGGAAGGCCGGGCCTGAACGAACACCCGCAAGCTGCAAACTGAACCCCAAAGCCGCGCTTTGGGCAGTAGGGGCGCCGCAGGCCGCGCGTTACAGCGGCAGTGCTTTCAATGAGGAGAGCATGCGTGTGAGCGACCGTGCGCAGAGAGCCTGTGCGCGGTAATTTAGGTGGCACCACGGATACGACAGCATTCGTCCTAAAGGTTTCGGGCGAAAGCTGCCGTATTTTTTTATGCCGCCCGCAAAGCAGAGAAAAGGGGTAAAAAGTATGTGTTGCATTATGGGGTATACCGGGCAGGATCTGAGCCCGGAACGGTTCAAACAGTATCTGCTGCGCACCGTGAGCCGCGGACCGGACGACCAGCGCGTCGTGTCCGGGCCGTACGGCCTGATGGGCTTTGGCCGGCTGGCCATCATGGGCCTGACGCCCGACGGCATGCAGCCGTTTTACCGCGGCGCCGACTGCGTGGTGTGCAACGGCGAATTGTACGGTTTCCGCTTTGAAAAGGAGATTTTGAAGCGGCGGGGCTACCGCTTCCATTCTGACTGCGACTGCGAGATCATCCTGCCGCTGTACTACGAGTACGGGCTGGATATGTTCCGCCATCTGGACGCCGAGTTTGCCATGATCCTGTACGATTCCCGCAAGGATCAGCTCATCGCCGCCCGCGACCCCATCGGCATCCGGCCGCTGTTTTACGGGTACTCCAAGTCCAGCCACAAGATCGCCTTTGCCAGCGAGATGCAGAACCTGGTGGGCTGGTGCGACGATATCCGGCCGTTCCCCATCGGCAGCTATTACTGCGACGGCCGCTTTGTGCGCTACGAGGACATTGCCGACGTGCCCGCCCCCTGCGACGACGGCATGGACGGCTGGACGCCGACGCGCCCGTGGGCTTTTTGCTGTCGGGCGGGCTGGATTCGTCGCTGGTGTGCGCCATCGCCGCCAAAAAGCTGAACAAACCCATCCGCACCTTTGCCATCGGCATGGACACCGACGCCATCGACCTGAAATACGCCAAGCAGACCGCCGAATATCTGGGCAGCGAGCACCACGAGATCATCATCAACAAGGACATGGTGCTGGCAAACCTGGAAAACGTCATCCGCATTCTGGGCACGTGGGATATCACCACCATCCGCGCCAGCATGGGCATGTATCTGCTGTGCAAGGC
>CAMFSB010000236.1 GCA_945982465.1 uncultured Faecalibacterium sp.
ACCTCTCCGGCCAAGCCGGTGACTGAGGTGGCCGACGGCAGCGTGGATTTTGACCATGTGACCTTCGCCTACAAAAAGGGCACCGGCAAAGCCGTGCTGCAGGACATCGACGTGCACATCAAAGCCGGCGAGACCATCGGCGTCATCGGCGGTACGGGCAGCGCCAAATCCAGCTTTGTGCAGCTGATCCCCCGCCTGTACGACGTGACCGGGGGCAGCGTCAGGGTAGGCGGCGTGGATGTACGCGACTACGCCATGGAGGATCTGCGCGATCAGGTCTCGATGGTGCTGCAGAAGAACGTGCTGTTCTCTGGCACGATCTACGACAACCTGCGCTGGGGCGACGAGCATGCCACCGACGAGGAGTGCCAGCGCGCCTGCCGGCTGGCCTGCGCGGATGAGTTTATCGAGCGCTTCCCGGATGGCTACAACACCTACATCGAGCAGGGCGGCTCCAATGTGTCCGGTGGGCAGAAGCAGCGCCTGTGCATTGCCCGCGCCTTGCTGAAAAAGCCCAGGATCCTGATCCTGGATGATTCCACCAGCGCTGTGGACACGGCCACCGATGCCCGCATCCGCAAAGCGTTCCGCGAGGAGATCCCCGACACCACCAAATTCATCATCGCCCAGCGCATTTCGTCGGTGCAGGACGCCGACCGCATCATTGTGCTGGACAACGGCCGCATCAACGGCATCGGCACCCACGAGGAGCTGCTGGCTTCCAACGCGATCTATCAGGAAGTGTACCAGGGCCAGACCCAGGGCGGCGGCGACTTCGACAAACAGGGAGGTGAGCAGTAATGGCAGGTCCTACAAAAGGCCCCGGCCCGCGCCGTATGCACGGCCCCAAACCCAAAATCGACCACCCGTTCCGGCTGATCCGCCGGATTTTGACCGAAGTGCTGCGCAGCTACGCGCCCCAATGCGCCGTGGTGCTGGTGTGCATCGTGGCAACGGCGCTGGTCAACGTACAGGTCAGCGTATTTCTGCGCACCTTGATGGACGATTTCATCACCCCTTTGCTGGGCCAGGCAAACCCCGATTTTGGCCCCTTGTTCCGCATGTTGTGCAAAATGGCCACCATCTACGCCATCGGCGTGATCTGCTCGTGGCTGAACAGCTTTACCATGGCCTTTGTCACCCAGGGCACGCTGCGCAATCTGCGCGTCAAGATCTTTTCTCACATGGAAAGCCTGCCCATTAAATACTTCGACACCCATCCCCACGGCGATATCATGTCGGTGTATACCAACGATGTGGATACCCTGCGCCAGATGATCAGCCAATCCATCCCGCAGCTGATCAGCTGCGTCATCACGGTGGTGACGGTGTTCGTCAACATGTGCCGGATGAACCTGCCGCTGACCGGCCTGACCATGATCATGGTCTGCGTGCAGATCGGCGCGTCCAAGTTCCTTTCGGGCCGTTCCAGCCGGTACTTTGTGCGCCAGCAGCAGGATCTGGGCGCCGTGAACGGCTACATTGAGGAAATGATGGAAGGCCAGAAGGTCGTTAAGGTGTTTACCTATGAGCAAAAGAACCTGGAAGGGTTCCGCCAGCTCAACGAGCGCCTGCGCGAAAGCGCCAACGAGGCCAACAAAAATGCCAACATGATGATGCCTGTGAACGCCCAGCTGGGCAACGTCAGCTATACGCTGTGCGCGGTGACGGGCGCGCTGATGGCGGCGGCCGGCGTGGGCGGCGTTACGCTGGGCACGCTGGTAGCCTTCCTCTCGCTGAACAAGAGCTTCGGCCGCCCCATCAACGAGATCTCCATGCAGGCCAACAACATCATCATGGGCCTGGCCGGCGCTAAACGCATCTTTGACCTGATGGACGAACCCGGCGAAGAGGACGAGGGCTATGTAACGCTGGTGCGCGCCAAGTGGGACCACGACGGCAACCTGGTGGAAAGCAAGGAGCGTACCGGCCTGTGGGCGTGGAAGCACCCCCACAAGAGCGATGGCACGATCACCTATACTCAGCTCAAAGGCGATATCAAGTTCCATAATGTGGACTTCGGCTATGTGCCCGAAAAGACGGTACTGCACGGGATTAACCTGTACGGCCGCCCCGGCCAGAAGATCGCCTTTGTCGGTTCGACGGGCGCGGGCAAAACCACCATCACCAACCTGATCAACCGCTTTTACGACATTGCCGACGGCAAGATCCGCTACGATGGCATCAACATCCGCAAGATCAAAAAGGCCGATCTGCGCCGCAGCCTGGGCGTGGTGCTGCAGGAGACCAATCTGTTCACCGGCACCGTGATGGAGAACATCCGCTACGGCAACCTGGAGGCCACCGACGAGGAGTGCATTGCGGCGGCAAAGCTGGCCAATGCCGACGGCTTTATCAGCCGCCTGCCAGACGGCTACAACACCATGCTCACGGGCAACGGCGCCAACCTGTCGCAGGGGCAGCGCCAGCTGCTGGCCATTGCCCGCGCGGCTGTGGCCGACCCGCCGGTGCTGATTTTGGACGAGGCCACCAGCTCCATCGATACCCGTACCGAAGCGCTGGTGCAGGCGGGTATGGACGGCCTGATGTACGGCCGTACCACCTTTGTCATCGCGCACCGGCTGTCCACGGTACGCAACTCCGACTGCATCGTGGTGCTGGAGCAGGGCCGCATCATCGAGCGCGGCACCCACGACCAGCTCATCGAGCAAAAGGGCAAGTATTACCAGTTGTACACCGGCAATCTGGCCGAGTGACGGAAAAGTCCAACAAGGCGGCGGCCTGTGCCCCAAACGGGGCGGGCCGCCGCTTTTGCTTTCGGCGCGGGATGTGGTATGCTGAAAAAACAAAAAACCGGCGCGGCGGTGTAACGAAATGCCCGCGCCGGGGATGTATGGTCAAAGGACGCGAAAGGGGGGAGCCGCATGGCCGGCCGCACGGAACCGCAGGACATGGACGCCATTTACCGGGCGCACGCCGCTACGGTGTACAAATTCCTCCTGGCCCAGTGCGGCGACGCCCAGCTGGCCGAGGAGCTGACGCAGGAGACCTTTTACCAGGCGGTGCGCAGCATCCACCGGTACGACGGCAGCTGCAAGCTGTCGGTCTGGCTGTGCCAGATCGCGAAGCATTTGAGGCACCGGCACCTGCGCCGCACCCGGCGCGAGACGCCCGCCGAGGACCCGTGGCAGCTGGCCGAGCCGCCGGCCGCCCCCTCGCCGGAGCAGACGGCGCAGGCCCGCTGGCAGCATGTGCAGCTGCTGCGCCGCATTCATGTGCTGCCCGAGCCGGCGCGCGAGGTGGTATACCTGCGGGCGTTCGGCGAGCTTTCCTTTGCCGAGATCGGCGATGTGATGGGCAAAAGCGAAACCTGGGCCCGCGTGACCTTTTACCGCAGCAAGGAAAAGTTGCGCCAGCAGCAGGAGAGGGGAGAAGAATAAATGAGCAGAGAACTGGATTGCGAGATCGTGCGCGACCTTTTGCCGCTGTATGTGGAGGGGCTTACCTCGCCCGGCACCAGCGCGGCGGTGGAACAGCACCTGGCCGGCTGCCCAGCCTGCGCGGCAGCGCGGGAAACGATGACCGCGCCCGGGCCGGAGCCCGTCCGCCCGGCGCGGAGCAACGCGGTGGGTTACCTCGAACGGGTGC
>CAMFSB010000237.1 GCA_945982465.1 uncultured Faecalibacterium sp.
CCCCGTGCGTGAACGCAACAGCAGCCCGCAGCGGTTTGCTGCGGGCTGCCCGTTCGCCTGGGTCAGATTAATTGCCCGGGAAGTCTGCGCTTCTCTTTGGGCGGGAACGCGGCGTCAAACGCCGCCGCGGCCTGTTCGTCCACAAAGTAACCGTCCGGGTCCTTGTACGTGCCGGTCACGCCATCCAGGAACCCCGGCTCCAGCTCAGCCACAAGGAAGTACTCCGCATCGGGGTCATCCCAGTAGCGGATGCCTTTGGTTTTGCCGGCCGCAAAGCCGGCCTTGCCGTAAAAGCCGATGTTCCCGGTGATGGCCAGCGCGCCGGCGCCCAACGCTTTGGCTCTCTGCATGGATTCGCGCAGCAGGATCGTGCCGAAGCCCTGCCCCTTGCAGCGGGGCGCGATGCTCAGCGGGCCGAAGGTCATGATCGGAAGGATGCGGCCGTCGTCCGTCCGAATGGCGGCGCGGGCATACATCACATGGCCGATGATCTCCCCGTCCGCTTCCAGCACAAGATCCAGCTCCGGCACAAAGTCCGGCCGCTGGCGAAAGCAGTGCAGTACATAGTGTTCGGTGCAGCCGGGGCGGTAAACATTCCAGAACGCCTTACGGGTCAGGTTTTCCACCGTATGGTAGTCGGCTGCGGTCTCTTTGCGGATGTGATACGTTTGCATAGCAGTTCCTCCTGAAAATTGTTTTTTGCAACGTTCGGGAGGCGCGGGATCGTGCGGCCTCCCAGGTCAGCCCACAATCTCCAAGGTGTTGTTCAATTTCAAACAGCATTCTCCAATTTTTTATTCCGGTGCTACCGGTAAGTACAGTATAACCCGCCTGCCCCGGCAGCGCAAGAGGGATCCGGAGCTTTTCGGCCCTGATTGAGGCCGCCGGGCGGCAATTCAAGCCACAAATCATCCGGCAGGCCGCAGGCTGCGCCGGGCAGAGCAAACCGCACAGGACGAAAGGAGCCCGAACCATGAAACCAATCGCTATCGTATACACCTCCAACACCGGGTACACCGGCCAGTACGCCGCCCTGCTGGGCCAGCAGACTGGCCTGCCGGTATACCCGCTTTCCGGCCCGGGCGAGGGGCCCGCAGCAGGCAGCCCTGTGCTTTACCTGGGCTGGCTGATGGCTGGAACCGTGCAGGGCTACGCCAAGGCCGCCAAGCGGTACCGCGTGCAGGCCGTCTGCGCCGTGGGCATGGGTGCGACCGGCTCGCAGCTGGAGGACGTGCGCAAAACAAACAAGCTGCCGCCCGAGCTGCCCCTGTTTACGCTGCAGGGCGGCTTTGACCTGCAAAAGCTGCGCGGCGTTTACCGGCTGATGATGGTGGTGATGGCCAAAACCGCCGGCAAGGCGCTGGCCGGCAAGCAGGAGCGCTCCCCGGACGAGGACGCCATGCTGGAGCTGCTGACCCACGGCGGCAGCCACGTCTGCGCGGAAAACCTGGCGGCCGTACTGGCCTGGTACCAAAGCGAGCCGCAGTAACCCCGGCTGCACATGCGGCGGGGCGGGTATTGCGGCCACGGCCGTCTGCAAAGGCTCCTACGGCCCGATGAACGCTGTCATGGCGGCGGTGGCCGAATGGGTAACGGTCAACGGGTACGAACTGGACGGCCCCATGTTCAATATGTACCATATCAGCCCTCAAAAGATCAGCGACCCCAGCGAGTTTGTTACCGAGGTGTGCTACCCGGTGCGGAAAAAGTAACCGCACACAAAAGCCCCTGCCCGTTGTGGGTGTTGTTCGTTAGGCAGTAAAACAGGCAAAAGGCGTGACCGCTTTGGTCACGCCTTTTGCATTCAGAGGATCGCCTTTTCGCGGCGCAAGGGATGCAGCCCTTTGTGCGAGATGCACTGAGACAAAGTGCTCCGGGCATTCAGAAGTCTGGAGCTTACTGGCTGCGTTGACAGACTTGGTTCCCCGTATCGAAGTGTACGCTTGTATCTGTTCGACAAATAGGAATTTGTATGTCTGCTCAGTTTTGTATTATCGCATAAGAGGATAACGGGCAAGAACCGCCACGGCAGTTTGCTTTGCTGTGGCGGTTCTTGTACCTATGAAGGCCGCGCTTTGGGGCTGGGGCTTTTTGTGTGCTGCTTATCCGGAAAGCCAGGCTATCAGCCGGCGGCCGGCGTCAGCACCGCCGCGCCGAACGGGGCCAGCTCCAGCGTGGAGCCGTCCAGCGTGATCGCGCCGCCGTCCGCGCTCAGCGACGCGGCCAGCGTCCAGTCCGCATAGGCGGCCAGATCCACCTGCGCCGGCTCGGTGTTGATGTTGTAAAGGATCAGGCAGGTCTGGTCGTTCCAGCTTTTGCGAATGGCGCTGATCGTGCCCTGGTTCAGGGCCGTTTCCGCCGTAGTCACGCCGCGGGCAATGGCCGGCAGCGCGCTGCGAATGGCGATGGCGCGGCGGTAATAATTGTACACCGAAGCATCATCGTCCCGCTGCTGTTCCAGGCTGCCCAGTGGGCATTCGGCCAACGTGCAGCCCGGGGGTGGATCAGTGGTGCCGTTATCGCGGGCTTCGTTCCAGTACATCGGCGCGCGCTTGGAGGGGTCGTCGCCGCTGCCCTGCATGCCCAGCTCCTCGCCGTAATAGATAAAGGCGCTGCCGCCCATAAACAGGTTCATGGCGCCGGCCAGCTTGATGCGGCTGGGGTCGGCCACGGCAAAGCCGTAAATGCGGCCCACATCGTGGTTGGAGAGGAAAGGTGCGTCGATGAAATCAGGGTTGGCGGCACGGTACGAGTTTTCGACCCGTTCCAGGCTGTTGGCGTAGTTTTCGACCACCTTGGCCTGGCCCGCGCCGCGCAACGCCCGGATGATGCCGCCGTTGTAATTGCCGAAGGGGTAATCAAAAATGCTGGTGATGCCGCTTTCGTAGTAGCGGGCAATGGAGGTCTGATCCTCCCACACCTCGGCCACCAGATAGGCGCTGGGAGCCAGCTGCCGGGCGGTGGTTTGCAGCCAGGCCAGCACTTCCACGTTCTTTTCGGCGTTGCCGCTGTAAAACTCCTTGGCGGCGTCCAGGCGGAAGCCATCCACCCCTTTGCCCAGCCAGAACGCCATGATCTGCCGCACCTGTTCGCGCAGGGCGGCGCTGTCCCAGTTCAGGTCCGGCATATCGCTGCTGAACGGGCACTCATACGCCCAGCCGGTGCCGGCCAGCGTGTTGAAGCCCGAGCGCGCCTGATCCGCCGGGACAAAATTGTAATACTCCACCGATGGACAGGCGGCCGCGTCGGGCGCGGCGCCGGCGGGCAGCCCACGCAGGTAACGCGCCGCCGCGACAAACCCGGGGTGCTGCGAGCTGCTGTGGGTGACCACCAGATCCAAAATCACCCGGATGCCGCGCTCGTGGCAGGCGGCCAGCAGCGCGTCAAAATCCTCCATCGTGCCATACTGGGGGTCGATGGCGGTATAGTCGGTCACATCGTACTTGTGGTAGCTGGGGCTGGGGCTGATGGGCATCAGCCAGATGCCGGTAACGCCCAGCTGCTGCAAATAGTCCAGCTTTTGTGCAACGCCGTTCAGATCGCCCACGCCGTCGCCGTCCGAATCGCAGAGCGAAGACACAAAGAGCTCGTCCCAGGTGCGGGCCGC
>CAMFSB010000238.1 GCA_945982465.1 uncultured Faecalibacterium sp.
CCCTGCAGGCGGGCCTCGGTCGGCCCTTTGGCTGCGTCAGACCCGGCGTTCGGCGCGGTCAGCGCAAAAGCGCCCACATGGCGGCCCCGGGTCAGCATGGGAAGGTATTTCTGTTTTTGCTGCTCGGTCCCGAACTGCACAAGGGGCGCGCAGCATAGCCCGTTGTGTGTGGCCACAATGTCGCCGGTGGATGCGCACTGCTTGGACAGTTCTTCAATGGCAATGGCGGCGGCCACATCGTCTGCGCCGGCGCCGCCGTATTCGGGCGGCACGCACATTCCCATAATACCGATGTCAAACAGTTTTTCGATGGTCGCGCGGGGGTATTCGCCGGTCCGGTCAGTCTGGGCCGCAAGGGGCTTGACCTCCGCTTCGGTAAACGCGGCCATCATCTTTTTCAAGAGCCGCTGTTCGGCTGTCAGGGTAAGGTCCATGGCGGGTCACTCTCCTTTCTGCTCACCGATCCCGGAACGATGCGGGGCGTTTTTCCAAAAAGGCGGTCATTCCCTCTTTCTGGTCATCGGTGGCAAAGCACATGGCAAACAACTCGTTTTCCACGGCAATGCCATCGTCAATGTCCACTTGCAGCCCCCGGTCGATGCAGGCCTTGGCATAGCGCACGGCGATGGGGGCGTTTTTGGTAAAGGAACGGGCCATGGCCAGGGCGCCGTCCAGCAAGGCCTCAGGCGCAAAAATCTGATCGGCCAGGCCGATGGCAAGGGCTTCGTCGGCCTTGATCATTCGGCCGGAGAAGATCAGCTCCTTGGCGCGGGCAGCGCCCACCCGGCGCGGCAGCCGCTGTGTGCCGGAAAAGCCCGGCGTGATGCCGAGCCCCACCTCCGGCTGGCCGAACTTTGCCTTTTCGGAGGCGAGAATGATGTCGCAGGCCATGGCCAGCTCGCACCCGCCGCCCAGCGCAAAGCCGTTGACCGCGGCAATGGTGGGAACCGGCAGCTTTTCAATACGGCGCAGCAGGGCGCTGCCCCGCTGGCCCCAGCGCCGGCCGCCCTCCAGGTCCAGCGGGCGCTGTTCGCCGATGTCGGCGCCGGCCACAAAGGAGCGCCCTGCCCCTGTAATGATCACGGCGCCGAGGTCGCGGTCCTGCTCCAGCTCGGTCACGGCCTGTTCCAGTTCGGCAATGACTGCAGAATTCAGGGCGTTCAGCGCTTCGGGGCGGTTGATGGTCAGCACGGCGATCCGATCGCTTTTTTCAAATTGCAATGTCTTATACATCAATGAATCCCTCCTGCTGCCGGCCTGGCCGGCAGTTCATACCCCGGGCCGCAGCCTGCGGCCCGGGGCTTTTTCGCTTCGGTTCAATAGGCACAGTGGAACCGGCGCTCGTATTCGGCTTTCAGTCCATCACGGAAATCGGGATGGGCGATCTCGATCAGGGCGCGGGCACGCTGGCGGAGTGTGCGGCCTTTCAAGGCGGCAATGCCGTATTCGGTCACCACATAGTCCACATCGTCGCGGCTGGTGGTGACCGCCGCGCCCTCGTCCAGCAGCGCCACAATGCGGGAAGCTTTGCCCTTGGCGGCTGTGGACGGGAACGCGAGGATCGCCCGCCCGCCCCGGCTCTGGGCCGCGCCGCGGATAAAATCCACCTGCCCGCCGGTGCCGGAGATCTGCTTTGGACCGATGCTTTCGGCGCATACCTGCCCCATCAGATCCACCTGCACGGCAGAATTAATGGATACCATGTTGTCGTTCTGCGCCACGACCTGCGGGTGGTTCACATAGTCTACCGGGGCCATGTATACATCCGGGTTGTGGTTTACAAAATCATACAGCCGGCGCGTTCCCATCAGGAAGGTCACCACGAACTTCCCGGGGTGGAGCGTCTTTTTGGCGTTGGTGATCACGCCGGCTTCCACCAGGTCCACTACGCCGTCCGAAAACATTTCGGAGTGGATGCCCAGATCATGCTTGTCGCGCAGAAAATGCAGCACGGCGTCCGGGATCGCGCCAATGCCAAGCTGCAGGGTGTCGCCGTCCCGGACCAGCGAGGCCACGTTGCGGCCAATGGCCTGTTCCACTTCGCCGATGCGGGGCGGGGCCAGCTCGATCAGCGGCTCGGTATGGGGCACAAAGCTGGAGATCTTTTCCACGGGAATGGTGGTTTTCCCGCAGGTATAGGGCATGGCCTCATTGACTTGCGCGATTACGGTTTTGGCGCTCATCACGGCTTCGTAGGTATAGTCTACCGAAATGCCCAGGCTGCACAGCCCGTTTTCGTCCGGGGGCGTCACCTGGATCAGCGCCACGTCCACCGGCAGCGTGGAGTGAAAGAAGCCGGGAACTTCAAAGAAAAAGCAGGGGGTAAAGTCGCCGCGGCCTTCCGCCACGGCGGCCCGGGTGGTTGCGCCTACAAACAGGGCATTGTGATGAAAGTTCTGGGCGTATTCCGGCTTGCAATAATCGGCTTTTCCCATGGAGACCATGTGAACGATCTCCACATTCTGATAGCTGGCGGCGCGGTTTACCATTGCGTCCAGCAGGTAGGACGGCTCGCCGCAGGCGTGCATCACCACCACCCGGTCTCCCGAGTGGATCCGGGCAACGGCCTGCTCGGCGGTTTCGATGTGTGCGTTGTAATAATCTTTCCAGCTCATGCTTCTCTCTCCTTTGCAGCAGCCCTGTGCGCACGGCCGATCCGGTCGGCGGCGAGAATAGCCGCGTATACATCATCGGCGGTGAGATCGGGCGAAAGGTTTTTGGTGGATTGGGTGGGAACGACAGCCGCCTGCGCCACCTGGCGCAGCGTGTCCTCGCAGGGATGTGTGATCCCCAACTGGGCAAGCGTGGTGGGCAGGCCTACCTGCTCCATCAATGTCAGCACCTGGTCCAGCTCCTGCTGCGGCGCGTTTTCCAGCACAAGCTGCACAAGGGTGCCATAGGCTACCTTTTCCCCGTGATACATGCCATGCGCCTGCGGCTCGTAGGCAAAACCGTCGTTGACAGCGTGCGCGGCAGCCAGGCCCCCGCTTTCAAAGCCAATGCCGCTGAGCAGGATGCTGGCTTCCACCACATGTTCCAAAGCAGGCGTTACGGTCTGGGCACGCACCGCGTCCATGGCGGCCGCAGCGTCCTGCAGCAGGATATCGTAGCACAGGCGGGCCATCATCAGGGCGGTTTGGGTGGCCTGGCCCCGCGCCATGGTTTTGGCGCCGCTGCGCTGGCAGGCGCGGGCTTCAAACCAGGTGGAAAGCGCATCACCGATGCCGCAGGCCAGCATCCGGGCAGGCGCATGGGCAATGATGTCGGTATCCACCAGCACCAGGTCGGGGCTGCGCCGGGTCAATACGGCCTTGACGACCACGCCGGCCTCGCTGTACAAAACGGCCACGCCCGAGCAAGGCGCGTCGTTGGAGCATACCGTGGGCACAATGATGCAGGGCAGCGAGCCCAGGTTTTCGGCTACTGTTTTGGCGGTGTCGATGACCTTTCCGCCGCCCAGTCCCACAACGGCGTCACACTGGGCGGCCTGGCGCGCTTCCATTTTGGAAATTACCTCCGCCTTGGTGGCTTCGCCGCCAAAAACAGAAAATACTACGCTTTTTTCCTGCGCGGCATAACTCGGTGCC
>CAMFSB010000239.1 GCA_945982465.1 uncultured Faecalibacterium sp.
TGAAGGGCGTTGGCCGGGCGCAAGGCATCCGCGGCGCGTGCTGGGCGCTGGCAGCGGTGATGCTGCCGGTGTGCCTGGCGGGCAGCGTGCTGCTGGCAGACCCGCCGCCTGAAAAACAAAAGCCGGCGCTGCAGGGCAGGCAGTATAAAGCGCCGCCGCTGGACTATCCCCCTGCCCGCATGCTGTGCACCCGCCAGTACTGGCTGTGCACGGCGGCGGTAGCGCTTTCGACCCCGGCGGTGCTGCTGTTCAGCCCCATCATCGTGCAGCTGGGCCAGCAGCGCGGTCTGAGCGAGACCGCCGCCCTCTCGGCCATCGTGCTGGGCAGCGTGGGCAGCGCGGCGGGGCGGCTGCTGATGCCCATGCTCAGCGACCGGATCGGCCGCCGCGCCACGGACCTTGTCCTGTTTGGCGCGTCGCTGGCGCTTTCGGTGGGCTTCCTGTTCGCGCAAAGCTGGCTGGTGATCGCCTGCTATGCCCTGCTGACCTTTTGCTATTCGGCGCTGGCGGCGGTGCTGCCGGCTCTTTCCAGTGATTTGTTCGGCCTGCCGCACGCGGGGGTGAATTACGGGTTTCTGGCCTTGGGGCAGAGCGCGGGCAGCCTTGCGTTCCCGCTGCTGGCCGAATGGTGGGGCCTGCAGAACGGCCGGCACTATCTGGCCATTGCGGGCGCGGCCCTGGGCTTTGGCGCTATGTGGCTGGTCAAACCCACCAAGGACGGCAAGGTATAATACTTTGCAGCTTTTTCGCAAAGAGAAAGACGGCCGGGCTGTGGGCAAAAACCGGCCCCGGCCGCGGCCATTTTGTTTTTTGCGCCGAAAACCACTGGAAATCCGGCCGCGCAGCCTGTACAATGCAAAAGGAAGCGGCCCGCTTCTGCCGCGAAAAGGATGAAAGCGGAGGTTGATCACAGATGGAAAAGAAATGGTGGCATGACAAGGTGGCCTACCAGATCTACCCAAAAAGTTTTTGCGATTCCAACGGCGACGGCATCGGCGACCTGCCGGGCATCCTGAGCAAACTGGACTACCTGCAGGCGTTGGGGGTGGAGATCCTCTGGCTGTCGCCAGTGTACCAGTCGCCCTTTGTGGATCAGGGGTACGACATTTCGGACTATTACGCCATTGCCGAGCCGTTCGGCACAATGGAGCAGTTCGACGCCCTGCTGGCCGAAGCCAAACGCCGGGGCATGTACATCGTGATGGATCTGGTGGCAAACCACTGCTCGGACCAGCATCCCTGGTTCCAAAAAGCGCTGGCTGACCCACAGGGGGAGTACGGGCAGCTATTTTACTTCCGCAAGGGCAAAAACGGCGGCCCGCCCTGCAACTACCGCAGCTATTTCGGCGGCAGTGCGTGGGAGCCGGTGCCGGGCCGGCCGGAATGGTACTACCTCCACTTTTTTGCCAAAGAGCAGCCTGACCTGAACTGGGAAAACCCGGCCCTGCGCCAAAAAATTTACGAGATGGTCAACTGGTGGATGGACAAAGGCGTGGCGGGCTTCCGCATCGACGCCATCAGCAACATCAAAAAGGACCTGACCTTTGCCGACCTGCCGGCCGACGGCCCGGACGGCCTGGCCGGGGGGGAAAAAGCGGTGCGCCGGGCCGAGGGCGTCGGCGCGCTGCTGACGGAATTAAAGCAGGAAACCTTTGCAAAGCATGATGCCTTTACAGTGGGTGAGGTGTTTGAAACGCAGGCCGGCACGCTGGCGGATTTCATCGGGCCGGAGGGGTATTTTTCCAGCATGTTCGATTTTTCCGGCTCAGCGGTGTGCGCCGGGGCGCACGGCTGGTACGACGCGCCCGCCTTTGACTTTACCCGTTGGCGCGACGCTGTGCTGGAGCAGCAGGCCCAAAGCGAGGGTGTGGGCTTTTTGGCCAATATTCTGGAAAACCACGACGAACCCCGCAGCGCGTCGTGGTACCTGCCGCCCTTTGCCCAAACGCCGGCCGGGGTAAAAATGCTGGCTACCGTCAGCGTGCTGCTGCGCGGGCTGCCCTTTTTGTACCAGGGGCAGGAGCTGGGCATGACCAACTATCCCTGGCCGTCGATGGAGCGGAGCCAGGATGTGAGCGCCCGGGGCGAATACCGGCGCGCGCTGGACGCCGGTGTGCCCGAAGCGCAGGCCCGGGCGATCTGCCTGGCCCGCAGCCGCGACAACACCCGCACGCCGATGCAGTGGTCGGCCGCGCCGGGCGCGGGCTTTACCACCGGCACGCCCTGGCTGCCCATAAACCCCAATTACCCGGCTGTGAACGCCGCGGCGCAGGCCGCCGACCCGGATTCGGTGCTAAACTATTATAAAAAGCTGATCGCCCTGCGCAAAAGCGCACCGTGGCGCGAGCTGTTTGTGTACGGGCGCACGCAGCCGGCGCCACAGCAGCCGGCCGGTGTGTTTGCCTACCTGCGCACGGACGGCGCGCGCCGGGTGCTGGTGGCGGCCAGCTGCCGGCCGGATGTGGTCTCGCTGCCGCTGCCGGGCCGCGCGGGGCGCACACTGCTGGGCAGCCAGCGCCCTGCGGCCCAAATTAAAAACGGCGCGCTGACGCTGAAAAGTTGCGAAGCCGTGGTGCTTGAGCTGATCTGAAGCGCCTGCCCGTTGGACAGGATGCCCAGTATTTTCGGCCTTACTATGTGAAATTTGTATCAAAATGTTCTCCGGAAATATATTGCAAAAAACGCGGATTTTCTCTATAATACAAATAAGCGTGGCTTAACCGGGAGGCCCCCGGCCGGCCCGGATCATTTTAACAAAGGAGAGTAAGATCATGACCTATTCTCAGCAAGTTCAGAATATGTGCCCCATCACCAAAGGTCCGAAGCATGGTCCCGCCCCCATCCCCGAAGAGGGTGCATGGGTCAAGGCTTATGAGATCAAGGACATCAGCGGCTACACCCACGGCGTGGGTTGGTGCGCGCCCCAGCAGGGCACCTGCAAGCTGTCGCTGAACATCAAGAACGGCGTTATCGAGGAAGCTCTGGTCGAGACCATCGGCTGCTCGGGCATGACCCATTCCGCCGCCATGGCCGGCGAGATCCTGCCCGGCAAGACCATTCTGGAAGCGCTGAACACCGACCTGGTGTGCGACGCCATCAACGTGGCCATGCGCGAGCTGTTTTTGCAGATCGTTTACGGCCGCAGCCAGACCGCTTTCTCTGAGGACGGCCTGCCGGTGGGCGCCGGCCTGGACGACCTGGGCAAGGGCCTGCGCAGCATGACCGGCACCATCTTCTCCACCAAGGCGAAGGGCGTGCGCTACCTGGAGCTGACCGAGGGCTACATCAACAAGATCGCCCTGGATGCCAACAACGAGGTCATCGGCTACCAGTTCGTCAAGCTGGGCAAGATGATGGAGGACATCCGTCACGGCAAAGATCCCAAGGAAGCATACGAGAAGAACGTGGGTACTTACGGCCGTTTCTCTGCCGAGCAGGGCGCTGTGAAGTTCATTGACCCGCGCGAGGAATAAGAGGGGAGGAGCAAACACATGGCTACTTTTGAATCTATGGACCGCCGCATGCCCAAAATCGAAGCATGCCTCAAGGCCAACGGCCTCGAATCGCTGGACGCCTGCAACG
>CAMFSB010000240.1 GCA_945982465.1 uncultured Faecalibacterium sp.
GTCACAAGCCCTACAACACCGCCCACCTCAGCCGGGTCAACACCGCAAACCTGCCGGCATAGCCCGCCGACGAAAAACGGGAACTGCTGCTCCGCGCGCACACGGGCGACCGGGACGCGCGGCAGAAAATGATCGAAGGCAACCTGCGGCTGGTGCTCAGCGTGGTGCAGAAATTCTCGGGCCGGGGCGAAAGCCTGGACGATCTGTTTCAGGTAGGCTGCATCGGCCTGATGAAAGCCGTGGACAATTTTGATCCCACGCTGGACGTGAAATTTTCCACCTACGGCGTGCCGATGATCGTGGGCGAAATCCGGCGTTTTCTGCGCGACAACAACACCGTGCGGGTCAGCCGCTCGGTGCGGGATGTGGCCTACCGCGCCATGCAGGCGCGGGAAGAGCTGGAAAAGGCCCTGGGCCGCGAGCCGACGCTGGAGGAGACCAGCAAAAAGGTGGGCCTGCCCCGCCGCACCGTTACGCTGGCGCTGGAATCCATTGTGGAGCCGGTAAGCCTGTACGAGCCGGTGTATTCTGACGGCGGCGACACGCTGTATGTGATGGACCAGGTAAGCGACAGCGGCGGCGAGGAAAGCTGGATCAGCGGGTTGCAGTTCCGCGATACGGTGCACGCGCTCGGCACGCGGGAAAAAAAGATCATGGAGCTGCGGTACCTGGCCGGCAAAACGCAGATGGAGGTTGCCAAAGAGGTAGGCATCAGCCAGGCGCAGGTCAGCAGGCTGGAAAAAAACGCCATGAAGCAGATCAAAAACCAGCTCCAATAAACGCGGCAAAGCCCGGCACGCAGCCCCCGCTTTCAAAGCATGGGGCCGCCGCCGGGCTTTTTGTGCGCCGACCGCAATGTTCTGCGGCTGCGGCACGTATTGCATTTAATAAGATCCAGCACCCTCGCTCAGCGTGTGTTCACCCCGCAACTGCGCAGGTTGCGCTGCAGAGCGTTAACGCTGCGGTGCAGCGCGATGGAGGTAATGCCCAGCTCATACGCGGCGCGCACGTTGGCGTCGCTGTCATCAATGAAAATGCACTCCTGCGCCGACAGGCTGTACTTTTCCAGCAGGGCGGTATAGATGCCCGGCTCGGGCTTGCAGCAGTGCACCTCGCAGGAGGCCACGCCGCCGTCAAAACCGTCCAGCACGCCCAGCCGCTGCACATAGCCCAGCGTGTCGGCGGCAATGTTGCTGAGATAAAACACCCGGTAGCCTTTTTTCTTCAGGCGCTGGGCCAGTTCTACCACACGGTGGCGGGGCTTGAGGATGCTTTCCCAGTCATCCAGCACCTCCTGCACCTCAAAGCGGCAGTTTTCCTTGTCGGCCTTGGCCAGCATGATCTGATTGGCCTCGTAACGGGCCAGCCTGCCCGCGTCCAGCAGGCCCCATTCCCTGCTGCCGAAGGTGATGTTGTACACTTTATTTTCCACTGCGGCGTTGGTGAAACGCTCCATCAGGTAGTCGCGGGGCTTCCACTCCACCAGAACGCCGCCGATATCGAACAGGATCGCTTGATACATTCGGGATACCTCGATACAAAAAAGGATTGAGCTGCCGGCAGGCTGTGCCGCCATTGTTACGCTATTATACCGCATACGGACAAAACTTTCCAGCATAATGATTATGGATGGCTGCAAAAACCAAATCCGAGCGCCGAGGTGATGACCGTGACCTTTCAGGAACTGAGCAGCAAAGAGGTGATCCAGCTTGAGACCGGGCTGTCGCTGGGCCGCATCGACGATGTAAACTTTGACCCGGCAAGCGCCGCCGTGCAGAGCTTTATCCTGCAGGGGCGGCCCAGGCTGTTCGGCCTGCTGGGGCGCGAGCCCGACCTGCTGGTGGAATGGGGCGACGTGGTGCGCTTTGGCGTGGACGCGGTGTTGGTCAACACGCCGCTGCCCGAGGAAATGGCCGCCCAGCCCCCGCAGAAAAAGCGGCGCTTCCGCTTTTTTTAAGCGGCGGTGCCGGTAAAATTTTCAGGAAAGGTTTGCAAAGAAGCTGGAAAATCCGGCCAAACGCGCTATACTATGATCGGCGTACCGTTCCGGGCCGCTTGGGCGCAGCCGCCCGGCCCCGGAGTAAAAAAGGAGAAGCAAAAAGCAATGGAACAACGTCAAACTGCAAGGTCTGTTATTTTGGGGATCCTCCGGGCCGCTTTTTCGGTATTGACCGCGGCGGTCAGCCTTGTGCTGTGCGAGTGGATCGCCCGGGGCGGGCTGACCCAGGCCATGTGGACGGAGTTTTTCGTGCCGCATAAAAAAAGCTACTGGCTGGCTTTTCTCTTGCTGTGGCTGGCCTACTGCCTGGTGGACGGCCTGACCCGCTGCGCGCCCCTGGCCGTGCTGGTCTGCGGCGCGCTGGGGTGCGTGCCGGCCACGGTCAATTACTACACGCTCAAGTTGCGCGGCGAACCGTTTCTGCCCTGGGACCTGGCCCAGGTGAGCGAGGCGGGCAAGGTGGTGGGCGCCGCCGGGGTGAAGATCCAGCCCAGCATGATCTGGGCCGCAGGCATGCTGCTCGTGCTGGCCGTGCTGGCCTTTTTTGTGTACCGGCGCCGCCCCCGGCCCGTGCTGCCGCTGCGCTTTGTGCAGGCTGCGTGGCCGGCCGTGGGGCTGGTCGTGCTGGTGTTCGGCGTGTATCTCCAGCCTCAGGTAACGCAGTCGCTGGGGATCTGGCCGGACGCCTGGATGCAGGACCGGTATTACCGCTGGCACGGGGTGATCACCGGCTTCATGACCAACCTGCAGAACCTGGAGATCGACCGGCCGGAGGATTACAGTGAGGAAGCCGTTGTGCAGCTGGCCGCCCAAACGCAGCAAAACGCCGATGAGCAGCCCCTGTTCGCCGGCAGCTACGCGGCGGCCGCCCGGCAGCCGGAGCAGACGCCCACCATTCTCTATGTAATGGATGAATCCTATTGGGATGTGAGCGAACTGTGCAAATATGGCGTCGTTTTTGATACCGACATCTCCCCCAATCTGCACGCTTTGCAGCAGCAAAGCGCCTTTGGCCGCGTTTACAGCCCCAGCTTCGGCGGCGGCACCTGCGATGTGGAATTTGAAGCACTGACCGGTTTTTCGGTATCGCACCTGCCGGCCGGCTCCAAGCCGTTCCAGCAGCATGTGACGCACACCATGTTCTCGCTGCCCAATTACCTGAAAGCCCGGGGCTACCAGACCGCCGCCATCCATTGCTATTATGCCAAATACTGGAGCCGCAACACCGCTTACCCCTACCTGGGGCTGGATGAGTTCATCAGCCTGGAGGACATGCACGGGGTGGACAAGGTGCGCAGCTATTACTGGAAAAGCGGCCTTGTGACCGACCAGGCCATGGGCGGGCAGATCATCGCCCAGTACGAAGCCATGAAGGCCGCCTCGGACGCGCCGGTCTTTCTGCACGCCGTGACCATGCAGAACCATACCAACTACAACGCCGCCAACTATGCCGACGAGGACCGCGTGCGCGTGCTGGAAGCTCCCGACGGCCTTGGCGCCGACACGCTGGGCGCACTGGAGGATTTTGCCACCGGCGTCAAGGCGGCGGACGAGTTGCTGGGGG
>CAMFSB010000241.1 GCA_945982465.1 uncultured Faecalibacterium sp.
TTTGGTCAGCTGTGGCGGCACAGCAGCTGGGCGGCCAGCGCGGCCAAAAAAGCCGCTTTTTCGCCAAAGATCTGCTGAAGCTGTGCACAGTTTGCCTGGTTGATCGCCTCGGCAAGCTGCATGGCGCCATCGGCGCCGTACAGGGTCGCAAAGGTGGTTTTGCCGTTCTGGGCGTCGCTGCCGATCGGCTTGCCCAGTTCCGCCTCGCTGCCGGTCACATCCAACACATCGTCCACGATCTGAAAGACCAGCCCCAGATCGTAGGCGTAGCGCTCCAGCGCCTGGCAGGCCGGCTGCGGCGCGGCTGCGGCCGCTGCCCCCATCTGGACCGCCGCGTTGATCAGCGCGCCGGTTTTGCAGTGGTGGATCTGCCGCAGCTGCTTTTCGGTGGCGGCGACCGCCTCATATTTCAGATCCAGCTCCTGCCCCAGCACCATCCCCTGGCTGCCCGCGCCCGCGCTTAAAAGCCTGGCCGCACGCAGGCAGCTTTCCGGTGAAGCAGGGGCATTGACAACCACAGCAAATGCCTCGGTTTGCAGCACATCGCCCGCCAGCAGTGCCGTAGCTTCATCAAATGCCTTGTGGCACGAAGGCTGGCCGCGGCGCATATCATCGTTGTCCATACAGGGCAGATCGTCGTGGATCAGCGAGTAAGCGTGCAGCATTTCCACCGCCACGGCAAAATTGGCTGCGGCCTCCCGGTCACCGTCCAGCAGATCGCACGCGGCCAAGGTCAAAACCGCGCGCACCCGTTTTCCGCCGCCCAAAAGGCTGTAGCGTGCTGCGCGGCACACCTCGCTGCTCTCGGGCAGATAGCGGTCACAGCATTCCTGAAGCACACGGGTAAAGAGCGCCAGATACTCTGCATATTGCACCCGGTAATCCATCATTGCTCACCCTCCGCTGTTTTTTGCGCCGTAAGCCGGGCGTCGATCTCCGTGATCTGGAGCTTGGCGCTGTCCAGTACGCCCGTGCAGTATTCGATCAGTTCGGCGGCCTCCGCATACAGCTTGACTGTCTCGGCAAGGGGCGTTGCTTCGTCCGCGATCTTTGCCAGCAGTTCTTCCAGCCGTGCGATGCCGGCTTCAAAGTTTTTAGGGGTTTTCATGCCCGTTTTCCTCCGTTGCGTCTACCGTACACAAAGCCGTGCGCCGCGCGCCGACCACACGGATCTTCTGCCCAGCGGCCAGCTGCTCCGTCCGCAATACCTGCCCTGTGTGATCCTGCACCAGCGTATAGCCGCGCGCCAGCGTATGATAGGGGTCCAGCGTACCCGCAAGGGCCGCCGCGTGCGCAAAACGCGCCCTGGACGCCTGCTGCGCCGCATGCGCAGCCCCGCATAGCTGCCTGCGCAGCCGGTCAAGCTGATCCACGCGCCGGGCTGTGCCTGCCTGTGCCGCCCCGGAAAACCGCTGCGCAGGGTACTGTTCTAATTTATTATAGCATAACTGCAGCCGGTTTTGCATATTATACTGAATATTTTGTTTCAGGCTGGATATTTTGTGCCGGGCCTCCGCCATATCCGGCACAGCCAGCTCGGCCGCAGCGGAGGGCGTAGGCGCGCGCAGATCCGCCACAAAATCCAGAATGGTAAAATCGATCTCGTGCCCGATAGCGCTGATCAGCGGCGTTTTGCAGCGGTAGGCCGCCCGCGCGACCGTCTCAGTGTTGAACACCCACAGATCCTCGCTGCTGCCGCCGCCGCGCGCCACAATGATCACATCCGCCTGCCGGCTGCGGTCCAGCGCGTCGATCGCCTGCGCGATCTCATTGGCAGCTTCGATCCCCTGCACATGCACCGGGCAGAGCAGCAGCCGCACCAGCGGCCAGCGCCGGGCGGTGATCTGGAGGATATCCTGCAGCGCCGCGCCGGTCTTGCTGGTCACAAGGCCGATGCAGGCAGGCTGCGCCGGGATGGGCACCTTGTGCGCGGCGGCAAACAATCCCTCGGCCCCCAGCCTGGCCTTGAGCTGCTCAAACGCCAGCTGTTTGCTGCCGATGCCGTCCGGGAACAGATCGGTCACATATATCTGAAACGCGCCGTCGCGCTCATACAGCGTCACCCGGCAGCGCACGATCACCTGCATGCCGTTTTCCGGGCGGAATTCCAACCGGCGCGCGTCGCTTTTGAACATTACCGCGCGCACGCTGCACTGGGCATCCCGCAGCGAAAAATAGCAGTGGCCGCTTTTTGCGTTCTGCGCAAAATTGGCGATCTCGCCGCGCAGCGCCAGGTCGAACAGCGCATCGTCGGCATCCAGCCGCATTTTTACATAGCGGTTCAGCTGTGATACTGTGATCACCTCAGCCATGCGCCTGTACCTCCCTGGCGGCCAGCAGGGCAACGCCGATGGCGTTGTCGCTGGAAAATTTGCCCGGTACAAACCGGACCTGCGGCAGTCGCGCCGTTACATAATCGCGGATGACCGTGCTGCTCATCACGCCGCCGGCGCACACCACCGGCAGCCCAGGGTGCTCCGCCAGAGCCGCACGGGTCATTTTGACCACCGTGTGCGCAATGCACAGCAGGCAGTATTTGCAGACATATTCCGGCGATCTGCCTGCGGCAAGCAGGGCCGAGCACTGGTTTTCCAGCCCGGAAAGGCTGCACGACAGCCCCCGCACGCTGGTTTTGGGGCGGATCTCCTCGCTGCACGCCGCGGCAAGCCGGGACACTTCGGCCCCAGCCGGGAAGCCGAAGCCCAGCTTTACCCCGATGCGGTCCACTGCCTGGCCTGCATACAGATCGCTGCTGGTGCCCAGCAGCTCGATCTCTTTTACACGGTTGCACAAAAGCAGATCGGTGGTGCCGCCCGAAATATGAAACAGCAGCACGCTCTGCTCAAAATACGCCGGCTGCCCCGCCGCATACAAGGCGGCCGCGGCATGCCCCTGCTGGTGGGTCGTGCGCACCAGCGGCACCCGATGCACCTCGGCAATGGCAGACGCCGCGTTCACACCCGCCAAAAAACAGGGCATGTAGCTGCCCTGCGCCGGGCGCGGCTTTTCCGAAACGCCCACCGCGGCGATCTGCGACAGATCGCACTGGCTGGCCATCTCGTGCAAAAGCTGCGGCAGCGCAGCCGTGTGATGGAACAGCGCGTCGCTTTGCCGCAGCCCCAGCTGCCCCGGTTTGACCGGCAAAAACCGCTTGATATCACAAACAACCTCCCCGGCGCTGTCGTATACCGCCAGGGAGGTTGCGTAATTGCTTGTGTCGATCCCCAATGTGAGCATAGTGGTCAGCCTTCGTTTTCGTCTGTGGCAGGGTCTTCCGCAAGGCCCAGATCGCGCACGACGCTGCCCAGCAGGCCGTTTACAAACTGATAATCATCCTCTGCGCCGTACTTCTTGACCAGTTCGACCGCCTCGTTGATGGCCACGCCGGGCTTCTTTTCCACGCCGTACAGCATTTCGGCCAGCGCCAGACGCAGCGCCGTCAGCGAAACGCGGGGCAGGCGGTTCATGGTCCAGTTGCGCAGCCGCGCGCGGATCAGCTCATCGATCTCAGCCGATTGGGCGTCGTAAGCCCGCAGCGGCAGTTCGCCGGAGGGGTC
>CAMFSB010000242.1 GCA_945982465.1 uncultured Faecalibacterium sp.
GTGCAACCGTGGCCTTGTGGGCCTGATGAACTTCCTGATGTGGTTCGGCAACACGACCATCATCCTGATGTCCGCCATCATGGGCGTTGACCCCGGTCTGTACGAGGCTGCGCAGCTGGACGGCTGCACCTCCGGTCAGATGTTCTGGAAAATCACAATGCCGCTGATCCGCCCGCTGCTGATTTATACGCTGATCACCAGTGTGGTCGGCGGTCTGCAGATGTTTGATGTGCCGCAGATCCTGTCCAACGGTCAAGGCAGCCCGAACAAGAGCACCACCACGATCATCATGTACCTGAACCAGCATCTGTTCAGCAAGAACTACGGCACCGCCGGCGCACTGTCCGTGCTGCTGTTCCTGGTCTGCGGTGTCCTCTGCGTGATGATCTACAAGCTGCAGAGCAAGGAGGACTGAGCCATGAAACCGCAAAAAAAATATGTGGATCACAAGCTCCATCTGAACCGTGCAGTGGCGTATATCGTTATGTTCCTGCTGAGCTTTCTGTGTGTGTTTTTCTTCTATATTCTGATCGACAACGCAACCCACCACAACTTTGTTATTCAAAAGGGCTTTCAGCTGCTGCCCGGCGGCAGTTTTCTGACCAACCTGAAGAATACCATGAATGATGCCAACGTGCCGGTTCTGAGCGGTCTGCGCAACAGCCTGATTGTGGCAGGATGTTCTGCAGTACTTTCCTGCTACTTCAGCGCGCTGACGGCATACGCAATCTACGCCTACGACTTCAAGTTCAAGAATGCAGCATTTACCATCATACTGCTCATTATGACGATGCCTACGCAGGTATCGGCGCTGGGTTTCCTTCGCCTGATGGACAATATGCACCTGACCAATACGCTGTGGCCGCTGATTTTGCCCAGCATTGCGGCACCGACTGTGTTCTTTTTCATGAAGCAATACATGGATTCCAGCCTGCCGAAGGAACTGATTGAGGCAGCTCGCATTGATGGCTCCGGCGAGTTCCATACCTTCAATGTGATCATCCTGCCGATCCTGAAGCCCGCAGTCGCGGTGCAGGCCATCTTTTCCTTTGTGGGATCGTGGAACAACTATTTCACCCCGGCGCTGATTATCAGTGATGCCAAGTGGAAAACCGTTCCGATTCTGATTGCCCAGCTGCGCGGTGCGGACTTCCTGAAGTTTGATATGGGCAAGGTCTATATGATGATCGCGCTTGCGATACTTCCGGTCATCATGGTCTATCTGATTCTTTCCAAGTACATTGTCCGCGGCATTGCGCTCGGCAGCGTGAAAGGGTAAAATAACACTTACGGAGGTGCAGTGCGCTTGCGCTGCACCTCTTTTGGTGTTTATGCGAAAAAAGAAAACGACAGAATACGGAGGAATATACGATGTCATTTCCGGAAAATTTCGTCTGGGGCGCGGCAACCGCAGCCTATCAGATCGAGGGCGCAGTGCAGGAGGATGGCAGGGGACTGTCCATCTGGGATACCTTCAGCCATACGCCGGGCAAAACAAGGAACGGTGATACCGGGGATATCGCCTGCGACAGCTATCACCGCTGGGCAGAGGATGTTGCACTGCTGAAAGAGATGCACCTGAAGGCGTACCGGTTCTCGATTGCCTGGCCGCGCATCTTCCCGCAGGGCACGGGACCAGTCAATCCGGCAGGTCTTGCCTGGTATGACCGGCTGGTCGATGCGCTGCTTGCGGCAGGACTCGCGCGAAGCGAGCCTTCTCGCACGCTCTACCACTGGGATCTGCCGCAAGCCCTGCAGGACAAGGGCGGCTGGCTGAATGATGATACGGCAAAAGCCTTCGCCGGGTATGCCGCCGCGGTGGCCGCGCACTTTAAGGGGCGGGTGCGGTACTATTTTACCCTCAATGAGCCGCAGTGCAGCGTGGGGCTGGGCTACAGCAGCGGTGTACACGCACCCGGTTTCCGTCTGGATGACGGCTCGGTGTTTACAGCGTGGCACAACACGATCTACGCCCACTGCCTTGCGGCTGATGCGATCCGCAGGGCTGACCCGGATGCCCGGGTCAGCATGGCCTCGACCGGGCGCATCTGCACCCCGGCAACAGACGACCCCGCCGATATTGCGGCGGCCCGCGAGGCAACCTTTGCGCTGGCGGACGGAGACTGGCCCTTTACCTATACCCCGGTACTTGATCCGCTGTGCGGGCGCGGCTGGCCTGTGATCGCGGGCGGTCAGGCCCAGCGTGTGGTGGACGCCATCCCGCAGGAGCAGCTGGACGCTCTGCCGCTGGGCAGGCTGGATTTCATCGGGATGAACATCTACAACTCCGTCATGGTGCGCGCCGGGGCAAACGGCAAGCCGGAATTCTGCCCCCGAGCCGCAGGACATCCGCGCACAGCCATCGGCTGGCCCATCACCCCGGAGTCGATGGAGTGGGGGACACGCTTTATCTGGGAGCGGTACGGTCTGCCCATCTACATCAGCGAGAACGGCCTTTCCTGCACCGACAGCATCCATCTGGACGGCAAGGTGCATGACCCTGCGCGCATTGACTTCACCCACCGCTATCTTCTGGCGCTGCGCCGCGCGATCGACAGCGGTGTGGATGTGCGCGGCTATTTCCACTGGTCGCTGCTGGATAATCTTGAGTGGAGCGAGGGCTATAAGGAGCGCTTTGGTCTGATTTATCTCGATTACGCAACCGGCAAGCGCACCCCCAAGGATAGTGCTGCCTGGTACGCCAAGGTGGCCGAAACGAACGGAAAAAATCTGTGAAAAGGCACGGTATGGCCCCTCGCTATGTGTTTGTTTCCTCTACATACACCATTGAGGTTGCCGACCTAAGAGATGCCCTCTGCGCGCTGATGGTCGTGCTTGCGATCGATGCAGAGAAATGCTCGCGGAATAACCATACCTGACAGGCTGCACACAAAAAATACTCCCTTATTCTGCTGCGCGCGCAGCAGGATAGGGGAGTTTTCTGGTTCGTGAAGCAGCACGCCGGTGTATAAAGACCGTACAGAAAAAGCAGCAGCCCACAGCGGGCTGCTGCATTGCGGAAAAAAGCGGGCGGGCAGCCCATGACGACCTTGACCTCTACGGTCGAACCGGCGGGAACGGGGGAGAGGATGTTACCGCTTACAGGCTTGCCGTCCACGGTCATGGTTTTGACGCCCTTTTCCAGATGGTCAGGGTTCTCCACAACGATTTCATAGGTTGCCCCGCGCCAGACACGGCGCAGGGTAAAGCCGTCCATCTCGTGCGGGATGCAGGGGTCGATCTTCAGCCCGGCCAGCGTGGGCTGGATACCCAGGATATACTGGCTCACGTCCACAAAGGTCCAGGCGGCGGTGCCGGTCAGCCAGCTGTTCTTTGCTTCGCCGAAGGTGGCGGCGTCGCGGCCAGCCACCATCTGGCTGTAGACATACGGCTCGGTGCGGTGGATCTCACTGATGTCCTCAATGTATGCCGGGCAGGTCTTTTTGTAGATCTCAAACGCGCGGTCACCGTGGCCGACTACAGTCTCGGCACAGCTGACCCATGGGTTGTTGTGGCAGAAGATACCGGCGTTCTCCTTGTATCCCGGGG
>CAMFSB010000243.1 GCA_945982465.1 uncultured Faecalibacterium sp.
TGTCAGCCTTTTGCGCCCCACAGCGGGCTGGGATAGGTGCCGTCGGCCGCCTTTTGGGCCAGGGCGGCCGCCACGGCGGGCTTATCCTCCTTGTAGGTCACGCCGTGCCATTTGTCGCGGCTGTGCAGCACCTGCACGGCAGCCTTGCCCTCGTCGATCAGCTGGGTGACCACGTAGGGCAGATAATACTCGCATTTCAGCGGGTTCTGCGGCACATTGGCGGTCAAAAAGGCAGCAAAGCGCTGTTCGGCTTCGTCCAGAAAGCTGCGGCCAAAGCCCCACAGGTTCATGCTCACAGGGCTTTCGCCGGGCAGCGGGGTCCAGCTTTCGCCGCCGTCCTCGGTGTATTTGATGCCGTCGGCAAAGGTCTCGATGCGGGTACGCTCGGTCACGCTGGCCAGCGTGCCGTCGGGGTTGGTCACGCACACCCCGCGGGAAACACTGCCGTTTTCGGTCACGGTGTTCTGCAGCTGATAGCCCACCATGCAGTAGCGGTAAAGCGTATCGTCGGCGTGGGTGCTCAGATAGTCATACATCACCCGGAACGCCTCGGGGCCGTAATAATCGTCGGCGTTGATCACTGCAAAAGGCCCGTGAATCAGGCTGCGGGCCGCCAGCACCGCGTGGCCGGTGCCCCAGGGCTTGACGCGCCCCTCCGGGACGGCAAACCCGTCGGGCAGGTCGTCCAGCTGCTGGAACGCATACTGCACGTTCAGTATGTGGGCCAGCCGGTCGCCGATGGCTGCTTTGAACGCCGCCTCGATCTCGTGCTTGATCACAAAGATCACCGTCTCAAAGCCGGCGCGGCGCGCGTCGTAGATCGAATAGTCAATGATCAGTTCCCCGTTGGGGCCCACCGGGTCGATCTGCTTCATGCCGCCGTAGCGGCTGCCCATACCGGCGGCCATAACCACTAAAACAGGCTTGTTCATCCTGATTCCTCCTTTTTGCCGGGCGCATGCTTTCTGCCCGGGTACCTCCGGCCCTGTCGGATATGCCATACAGAGCCACACCCAGTATAACGACTTTGCGCCGAAAGTGCAAGCAGTCCGGCGTGACGGAACTGGAAAACCGACGGCGCGGCCTGCCGCCATGAGCCGATCAAACCACTGCGCTCCGTCGCGCCGCTGCGCCCCGGTAAAGTCCCGGCGGCAGCGCCGGGCGTGGCGGGGAACCGGCGGGCAAAGCCCTTGTTCCTCCGAAAAAACAGCCAAAACAGCGGGAAAGGTTTCCATCCGGGGGCGTGGCGTGCTATAATGGGAAAAACGGACGTCCAAAGCCGGGAACGGCGCGGCCCGGTGGCCTTACAGGCCGGGGGCGCAGGCCGCGAAAACGCCGCGCCGCGGGCAATGCCGGCAAAGAGAGGGTGGAAGATCATGTGGGAACCGACATGGGAACAGATGAACGCGCTGCTGGGCGAGGGAAAACCGCTGGAAGCGCTGTTTGATCAGGTGCGTCTGGTCGAAGCGGAGACCGGGCGTGTATGCGCGTGGCAGGCAAACGGGCCGGCAGCGACGGAACAGCACTGCTGCCGGCTATGGAACCGCAGCGTCCGCTGCAGCGATTGCGCGGCGCAGAAAGCCTGCGCCGCCGGCCAGCGGATGGCCAAGCTGGATTACAGCAACGAGCAGTATTATCTGCTCATTGCGCAGCCGCTGCGGTGGCAGGGGGCGGACTACGCGCTGGAACTGGTGACCGACCTGACCGACCGGCTGCTGACCCAGGACGGCCTGGCACAGCGGGAGAGCTTTGTGCAGGACCTGAGCCGTCAGCTGGAGGCGGTCAGCGAGCACGAAGCGTTTACCGGCCTGTACAGCAAGGCGTATCTGGAGCACGAGGTGCAGGCCCGCCTGGCACAAGGCGGCCAGCCGCTGTATCTGGCGGTGTTTGATATCGACAATTTCCGCTACATCAACGAATTTTACGGCCATGTGCAGGGCGACGCCGTGCTGCTCAAATTTACCGAGCTGCTGCGCGCGGCGCTGGCGGGCACGGGCGGCTTTGCTGCCCGGTTCGACGGCGATGAGTTTGCCGTGGTGCTGCCCGGCGGGGATCTGGACGCCTGGAACGCCTGGGCGAAGCAGGTGCAGCGCCGGTTTGCGGAATACCTGTTCCGCGTGGCGGAAATGCGGTTCCATGCTTCGGCCAGCGTGGGCGTGGCCGGGATCGGAGCGGACGCCGATTTCGCGCAGGCCTTGGAGGAAACGCGCGCCCGGCGGGCCGCCAAGAGCCGCAAGTGATTTTGCGGAACGGAACCATGGGACGGAAGATAAGCCTGTAAAACAGCTTCTGGCCGGGTTTTGGCAGGGCTGGCCGTTGCCGCGGGCAGCAGGGCGGGCTCGGACCTGTGCGGGGACCTTTTAATGGCATGCCCTCTGGCAGCGCGGCCAATCTGGGCAGGGGGATGTATCGCTGCGATGTTCTCGTCACCTGTACCGGCGCGATTGGTTAGCATCCTGACCGCGGCGGCAAAAAATAAAACCTGCGGCCCGGAGCGCTCCGAATGGGTTTGTAGATTCATACAGCGGATCAAAGGCGTGACCTCTGCGGTCACGCCTTTTGCCTTAAAGGGATGCAGCCCTGTTTGTAATGGGGCTTTGAGCGGCCGGCTTCCGGCTGGATCAAGTGGAAAGGCAGTCCGATACAAAGCGTGCCGCCGGATCGATTTGAAAAACGGGATTAGCCGTGCAACAGCCGCCCCGCAACCGTAAAGCTGCGGAATAACGGCTGCGGCTGTTCTTGCATTCTGCCCGGCTGTGTGATAGCATGGAACCATACAGACCTGGAATCTTTTTTAGAGGAGCCAAAAGACGTGCAAATCAGCCAGTTTTTTCTGAATGGAGACGTGAAAGGCGCCATTGCGTACATGCGCGATCACGAGGAATTCAAAGACATTCTCCCTGCGTATGTGGCGGTTTTTGAAAAGTGCGAATACCGCACGTTTGCAATACCGGACCTGCTCAATGATATCCTGCGCTTGTATCAGGTTTATTTTCGCGATATCTTTTATTGCGGGCTGCCGGAGGCAGAGGCCGCAGACACGCTGCTGGCGCAGTTGAAAGCGCTCCTGCATATGCCGGATGCAGAGCAGGAGTATCTGGCGGAAAAACTCCAATCGGTGTTTGAAGCGCAGGGCTATCACGCGCTTTTCGGGAAAACCCAGGGCTATTACGGCCCCTATGTCTGGAAGGATACCGTGCCTGCCGTTTACAGCGTTGAGCTGCCGGGCGGCACGGCAGAGTACACGGTCAATATTCTCAAGGGCTTTGTATTCCGCAGCTGGATGGATTACCTGACTTTTGGCCGATACGGTACAGGCGGCTGGGCTTCGCCCGATGGCACGATCAACTGCATTGAGCAGGCGTATGACTTTGAAAGTGAACGGTTCCTCGTCTCTCTCTTGAAGCACGAAGCGCAGCATACCGTAGATATGAAACAATTCCCGGCCATCACCCCCACAGACCTCGAATACCGGGCGAAACAAGAGGAGCTGCATAACTCCAGCAAAATGGCTTAGCAGCAAAAAAAAATAACGGAACCGGACCATA
>CAMFSB010000244.1 GCA_945982465.1 uncultured Faecalibacterium sp.
GCTCTGCGCCAGACCACGCTGCTGATCTGGTCGAACTATTACAATCAGCCGGTGGATCTGGGCGTTGTGGCGGCCTATGAGCTGTCGCCCGTGATGATGGAGCTGTACGGGCTGCAAAAACCGGTGTATTTTGAGTACCTGCTGCAGCAGCTGCAATACGGCTACCGCAGCCGCACCGCCGGCAAGACCGTCGCCCCGGATGGCACCGTTTCGGACGAGCTGACCGACGGGCAGCTGCAATGGTACGAGGACCAGTGGCTGCTGCAATATGACCTGATGTTTGGCGAAGAATACCTGCTGAACGCGGCCGGCTAGCGCCGCAGGCCGCCCGCCGCGCCGCGCGTGCGGCGCAAACGCAAAGAACTACGCAGAATACAGCCGAAAATGCTTGCATTCCCCGTTGGTTTATGATATGATAACTCGGTACTACGCACGTATCACTATGCCTTTTTGTGCCCGTTTGGGTGGAAGGCAGTCTCCCCCGTCCGATGCGGCGGGAGATCACGGTGTACGGAGGAACAACAATTTTTGGAGGTAATTTATCATGGCAGTCGTTTCTATGAAGCAGCTTCTCGAAGCCGGCGTGCATTTCGGTCACCAGACCCGCCGCTGGAACCCCAAGATGGCGCGGTATATCTTTACCGAGCGCAACGGCATCTATATCATCGATCTGCAGAAGACCGTGAAGAAGCTGGACGAAGCGTACAATTTTGTGAAGGAAGTTGCCGCTGACGGCGGCGAGATCCTGTTCGTCGGCACCAAGAAGCAGGCGCAGGATTCCATCCGCGACGAGGCCACCCGCTGCGGCATGCACTATGTGAACGCCCGCTGGCTGGGCGGCATGATGACCAACTTCCGCACCATCCGCAAGCGCATCGACCGCATGGAGCAGCTGAAGAAGATGCAGGAGGACGGCACCTTTGAGCTGCTGCCCAAAAAGGAAGTTGCCAAGCTTGAGCTGGAGATGGAAAAGCTGGAGAAGTACCTGGGCGGCGTGAAGAACATGAAGACCCTGCCCAAGGCTGTCTTTATCGTTGACCCCCACAAGGAGCGCATCGCTGTGGCCGAGGCCCGCAAGCTGAACGTCCCCATCGTGGCCATCGTTGACACCAACTGCAACCCCGATGAGATCGACTGGGTCATCCCCGGCAACGACGACGCGATCCGCGCTGTGAAGCTGATCGCCGGCGCGATGGCCGACGCTGTGCTGGAAGGCAAGCAGGGCAACCAGGAGGCCGCCCCGGTCGAGGAAGCTGCCGAGGCCTGATTTTGGCGGCGCAACAAAATTTGTAAGGGAGAAAACGAAAATGGCTATTTCTGCAAAAGACGTTATGGAACTGCGCAAGCAGACCGACTGCGGCATGATGGAATGCAAAAAGGCTCTGACCGAGGCCGGCGGCGACTTTGCCAAGGCTGTGGAGCTGCTGCGTGAGCGCGGCCTGGCGACCGCCGCCAAAAAGGCCGGCCGCATCGCCGCCGAGGGCATGGTGTACGCTGATTACTGCCCCACGTGCAAGGTTGGCGTTGTGATCGAAGTGAACGCCGAGACCGACTTTGTGGCCAAGAACGACAAGTTCGTCGCGTTTGTGAAGGACTGCACCAAGGTCATCATGGAGCAGAACCCCGCCGATGTGGACGCGCTGATGAACTGCAAGCTGGGCGACGGCACAGTTGACGACGCGCTGAAGGGCCTGATCCTGGTCATCAAGGAGAACATCAAGGTTCGCCGCTTTGTCCGTTACGAGGGCGTCTGCGCCGCTTATGTGCACGGCGGCGGCACCCACGGCGTTCTGGTCGCGTTCGACACCACCGACGAGGTGGCTGCGAAGCCCGAGTTCGCCGCTTACGGCAAGGACATTGCCATGCAGATCGCTGCGGCCAACCCCAGCTTTGTGCGCAGCAGCGAAGTGCCCGCCGAGGTTCTGGACAAGGAAAAGGAGATCATGCTGGCGCAGATGGCCAACGATCCCAAGACCGCGAACAAGCCCGAGCAGGTCAAAATCAAGATGATCGAGGGCAAGATCAAGAAGTACTACAAGGAAAACTGCCTGGTGGAGCAGGAGTTCGTGAAGAACGGCGATCTGACCATTGAGCAGTACACCGCTTCCGTTGCCAAGGAGCTGGGCGGCGAGATCCGCATCGTCAAGTTCGAGCACTTCCTGAAGGGCGAGGGCCTGGAAAAGCGCGAGGATGATTTCGCGGCCGAAGTTGCCAGCATGGTGAAGTAAGAACCGGTTTCCCTGTACCGCACACCGGCAGGTCCCGCCCGCCGGAACTGCGATGAACTGAATCCGAAAAATCCCCGTCGGCTCCTGGTAAGGAATCCCGGCGGGGATCTTTATACAATCAAAACCCCACGTTCAACGTGGGGTTTTGATTTGTCTGAAGTTTCCGGGCTTGTGCCCCTTTTGGGGGCTGGCCGCCGTTTTTTCAATGGCAGCCGATGGCGTCGGCTCAGCAGCCTTGCGCGACCGTACCATCCGCAAAAGCTGCGGCGGCGTGCTCTCTGGTGCCGCCGGACGGCCCTCGGAACCCGCTCTGCGCAAAGTCCGCGCGCTGGGTGCGGTTTATTATTCCGGCGTGCGCCAGTGATCCAGTTTGGGCAGGCATTCCTCAAAATACGCCCGCGCCTGCTGCGGCGGCCAGTTTTCGTTTGCCATGTGCCCAACCAAAAAATCCGTAAGCTGATCAAGGCTTGTGTAAACAAACTGTCCGCCGGTATAGCACCATTTGCAGTATTCCTCATTGATCGTGCCGTCCGGCTCGCGGCTGAGCGAGGCCTCGTCCAGCGGCATGCCGCAGCACTGGCAGATCAGCTGCCGGGGCGAGCCGAGCAGCGTGTTGATCGAAACATCGTACAGCCGGGACAGCAGCTTCAGCGTTTCGGTGTTGGGCACCGTTTCGCCGGTCTCCCAGCGGGACACCGCCTGCCGGGTCACATGGACCTTTTCCGCCACGTCGTCCTGTGAAAAGCCGTTTTTCAGCCGCAGCTCCAGCAAAATTTCCTTTGGTTCCATCGCGTTCATCACCTCTGGCACCAGTATAGCACCCGGCGGATCAAAAGAAAAGCAACCCGCTGTTGCGCCCGCTTCGCTTCAGACCGAAGCCCGTTCGACCAGCTCGGCCGAAACCTGGATCTGCAACGCGTGCGTGGCCGCCCCGGCGATCCGGTCGATCAGCTGCCGTGCGGCGGTGCGGCCCATGTAATGCCGCGGAATGGAGATCGTGGTCAGGGGCGGCTCGATCAGCGACGCTGCGAGAATGTTGTCGAAGCCGGCCACCGCCACATCCTGCGGCACGCGCAGCCCTTCGCTTTCAGGGCGCGGACCGCGCCAATGGCGATCAGATCGTTTTCGGCAAAATAGCAGGCGGCCAGCGGCTCGCCCCGTTCCAGGATCTCCTGCATACCTGCCTGAGCACCCGCGATGGTAGGCGCCAGACGGTGCACAATGCTGTTGGCCGGGTGCATCCCGTTCTGCCGCAGCGCTTTTGGGCCAGTTCCTTTGCGGTTGCAGCCATGCGCATTC
>CAMFSB010000245.1 GCA_945982465.1 uncultured Faecalibacterium sp.
CCTGCGTCAGACCATCCCGGACCGGTAGACGGCGGACCTGGTAAAGCACCGGTTTATCCTGCGCGGCAACGAGGTATACCGGCTGCTGATCGGCCAGCTGGCAGAGCCGGAGTAACGCTGCCGGGCCTGTGGTTGAGGATTCCGGCGGCACATCGCCCTGCTTTGCCTGTACAAACGATAGAAACCGGCGGCACAGCTTTGATGGCTGTGCCGCCGGTTTTATGTTTTGCGCCGGCCGGGCGGGGTCGGCTCTCACAGGATAATGCAGATCAGGCCGGTGCAGCCGTCGTTGATGACCCGTTCCAGCGTTTCCTGCAGGCGGGTGCGGGCTTCCTGCGGCATGTGCAGCAGCTTGCCCTGCAACCCCTCGTTGACCAGTTCGTGCAGGCTTTTGCCGAAGATGTTGGATTCCCAGATCTTCAGCGGGTCATCCTCGAAATCCGCCAGCAGGCTGTGCACCAGCTCTTCCGACTGGCGCTCGGAACCCACAATGGGGTTCAGCTCGGTATGGATCGTGGCTTTCATTAAATGGATGGAGGGGGCGCAGGCACGCAGCCGCACGCCGTATTTGCCCCCCTGCCGGATGATCTCCGGTTCTTCCAGATGGAGCTCGTCGATGGTGGGCATCACAATGCCGTAGCCGGTGGCCTCCACCTGTTCCAGCGCGCTGCGGATCTTTTCGTATTCCCGCTTGGCTTTCGCCAGGCCAATGATGCAGGGCATCAGGCTGGCTTCGTCGCAGATCTCCAAGCCAGTCTGCTCGCCGAGCACGGTGTAAAAGATCTCCGGCTTCAGCTCCACACGGATCTTCACCGTGCCGTTGGCCAGATCCATTGCGCCGATCTCCGCCTGCTTGACGGATTCGCAGTCGAACTCCGGCCGGGCGGCCACGTCCTTCATACGCGCGATGCTGCCCGAAAACGCCATGGCCGCTTCGTAGACGGATTTTTGCAGCCAGTGCTCCGGTTCCAGCATGGTGATCCAGCGCGGAATTGCAAAGTCAAGTTCCTTTACAGGGAATTCGTACAGCACCCGGCGCAGGATCTCCTCGATCTGCTCGGCGGTCAGGTCCACACAGCTTACCGGCAGCACAGTACGGCCATACTGCCGTTCCATCTGCTTTGCCAGCGCCTGCACGCTTTCGGCCTGGGGCGTGGTGGAGTTCAGCAGGATCACATAGGGTCTTCCGATTTTTTCCAACTCGTCGATCACGCGCTGTTCCGCCGGGACATAGTTTTCGCGCGGGATATCGCTGATCGAGCCGTCTGTGGTGACCACGATGCCAATGGTGGAATGCTCGGTGATCACCTTGCAGGTGCCGGTTTCGGCGGCCAGGTCAAAGGGCACCTCCTCATCGAACCAGGGGCTTTTGACCATGCGGGGCTTGTCGTTTTCCTCGTGGCCCATTGCCCCCTCCACCATGTAGCCCACGCAGTCGATCAGCCGGGCACGGAAGCTGCCGCCGCCCTCCAGCTCGATGTTCACCGCTGTTTCGGGGATGAATTTCGGCTCGGTGGTCATAATCGTGCGGCCCGCCGCCGACTGGGGCTGTTCATCCCGCGCGCGGGCACGCACCGCCGCGTTGTCAATGGCCGGCAGGATCAGCGTATCCATAAAGCGTTTGATCAGCGTGCTTTTGCCGCTGCGCACCGGCCCCACCACGCCGATGTAGATATCGCCGCCGGTGCGGACGCTGATCTCCTGATAGATCGAACTCATTTCCATCTGCCTCCCCTCACCCCACGCCGGGCACCAGCAGCCGGCGCCCGGCAGAAAGCGTTTCCTCTTCCAGGCTGTTCACGCTGCGCATTTCCCGCGGCGAAACATGGAAACGGCGGGCGATCTCAAAGATCTCCTCTCCGGCGTGGGCGTAATAGATGCGCAGGGCGATCTCGGGGGCGGCAGGGGTCAGCTGCTCCCCCACCGTCACGTTGGCCACACTGCTGATCACGCAGCGGCTGAGCACCATGCCCTCCACACGCACACTGGCCGTTACATCCAGCATCCCGCCCGACACCGCGCAGCCCACCTCTTCCACCGACAGCCAGCATTCTGCGTGCAGCAGTTCGCTGCGCGCTGCGTCGGCCAGCGGGACAAGCAATTCCACCGGTTTTTCGTAGCTTTCGATCTCGTCCAGGCTGTTTTCGCAAAAAGCTGTCACCACGCCCCGCGCCCGCAGCATGGCCTTGCCGTCCACGGGGGCAATCTCCGGCGCGCCAAAGCTGGCAAAGCAGGCCATCAGGCGGGCGTTTTCATCCGGGAGCTGGCCCGCGGCCTGCACAGTGACCACTTCGTCCAGCTGGCGTTCCAGCTGCTCGGCGGCAATGCTCCGGGTTTCGACTGTGGTCTCGTACCGGGTGGAAAACACATCGGTGACCAGTTCCACCTCATAATCCCGGTAGGCGCGCAGGTGCAGCAGGGCTGAAACGGTCAGTCGGCTTTTGCCATCCCCCTCGGCGCCATCCTCCGCCACAGTAAAGCCCACTGGCTCCACCGAGCAAAAGCAGCGGCAATCCTCGGCGATGCCCTCCACGTCCAAAATCTGATTGAACGGAATGGCCGCCTGCTGGCTTTTCAGCTCCTGCTCGTCGCCGGTGCGGTAGGCGATCCCGGCGCGGATCTCCCCTTTTACCACCACTTTGCCGGAGATCACTTTCAGCTCACGCACGGCCGCTGTGCCCGCAATATCCAAAATCGCGTTGGGCACGGCGTCGAACGCAAACTCGTTGTCAGCCGTGATCAACTTATCCACCCCCGCCAGGCAGCGGACGCCGGTGAGCGCCGCCGGCTTTTGCTCGGCTCCGCAGTCGGAAACGGCGGTCACCACCTCCTGCTGCAGCTGGGTATAGATGCTGGCCGCCACCTCGTACGCGCCCCGCACCTCCACCCGCCGTTGGTTGACCGCGCGGCAGTTCAGGTATTCGGTCTCGCCGCCCACCACCGCGCTGAAGCTGGAAAATTCCAGCGCCGGCAACTCCAGCGCTTTGCTGAACGGCAGCTTCTGCTCGGTCTGGCACAGCCCCTGGCCGTTTTCACCCTGGTAGTACACGATACAGCGCAGATAACCTTCCAGATTGAGCCGGCCGGCCTGCATCTGCTTTTGCAGCACCACCATTCTGGCAAAGCACTTGACGATCTTGAACACCTGCGGCAAATAGTCCGAGATCAGGATCTCTGTTTCGATGGGGATCTCGGATTTTACGGTACAAAAGCTTCCCGCCGCCGAAAGCGTATCGCGGAATACTTTTAATTCCATAGTTACGCCCCTTTCGCATAGCATGGTAATGTATATTCGCAAAGCGGCCATGCTATGCGGCGGCAGAGGGCTGCACACAAAAACGCCCCCGGCGCAAAGCAGGCTTGCTTTGTGCGCCGGGGGCGCTGGATCGTATGCGGCCGGGCGGGCGCCGGGTGCGCTGTGCCCACACGCGGCGGCCGTTCAGCCGTTTTCCTTTTTAATGCCGAATAAGGTGCGGAGGAACCCGCTGCGGACTCTGGGGCTGAGGGC
>CAMFSB010000246.1 GCA_945982465.1 uncultured Faecalibacterium sp.
CGGCTTTGAACGCCGGCATAGCGGGCAGCGGCTGCCCGTTCGAAGCCGAAAGGACGGTCTGCGTCAGGGTGTTGTTTTCCCACGTATGATACAAAGCCGGGGTGCCGCCCCCAAAGGTGAGCACCGTGCAGCGCGAAGCGCTGTCGTAGGCGGCCTGCGGCGCGGTAAGCACGGCGTCCTGGCCGTTGGTCAGGCGGCAGGTGGCGCTGCGCACCCAGTCGCCGGTGGCCAACTGATAGGCATAGCTCATTTTGCTGCCCGTGGAATACTGGGCGCTGGCCACCACACGGGCTGTTGCGCCCCGGTACAGCGTTTCGCGGATGGACCCGGCGTTGCTGCGGCTTTGCAGCGCGCTGGCAATGGCGTCGGTAACTACCAGATACTGGCCGGGCTGGGCGGGCTGGCTGCCGTCGGCAGGCAGGGCGCCGCCCCCGCCGCTGCCGGCCTTGCGCCGGTTCACCGTCCAGGTCAGCGTTTCGGCGCCGTTTTGCAGCGTAAAGGTGTTGGCCCCCATCTGCAGCGAGACCAACACACCCCACACGCCTGTGTCGTTGCCGCGGGCAACGGCCTCGCCGTTCAGCGTCAGGGCGGCGGCCGGGTCGCTGGTGCCCATCAAAAACAGGTTTGCGCCGGTAACGGTGGCACCGTCCGAAACCGGATAGCTCACCGCCAGCGTCTGCCCGATGGCCTTGCCGCCCTTGGCCGCGGCCAGGTCGGGCAGCGTACCCCGGGCAAAGGTGTTGTACAAAACAGCGGGGCTGTCGTCGGCGCACAGGGCCGTGTAGCGGCCCAGCACAACCTGTTCCGCCGCGCCGGTCTGCACCGCCATGGCCAGAGTGGCCGGGTCGTTGTCGGCCCGCAGCACCGGGGCGTCCTCGCCGCGCACGGGGTACCGCGTCAGCGCGCCGTCGGCCTCGCTCGCCGCCAGCACCCGCAGGCCGTGCCGGGCGGCCAGCGCGTCCAGCCAGGCGGGGGCTTCGCCCAGCTGGGCGGCGGGCAGCGGCGCGCCCGCGTCGTCGGTGGCCAGCAGGCACACCTCCACCCCGGCGGCGGCCGCCTGCCGGATCAGCTCGTTCAGCGCGTCAAACCGGGAAAGGAACCGGTCGCTGCGCGTGATGGCATCGGCGGCGGCCAGCGTGCCGGTGCGGTCGCGGAACAGCGCCTCGCCCGCCGTGGTGCGGCCGGTCAGAGCCACAGCGCTGCCGCCCAGCGCCTGCGCCCGGTCCAGCGTGGCGGCGATCTGGTCTTTCATGGCCTGCTGGCTGGGGCAGGCGGCCAGCTGGTCGGCCCACGCCGTGTCCAGCTCCACCACGGTCAGTGCCGGCACGCGGGCGGCCTGCGCCGCCGGCCAGCCCGACAGCACCGCCCGCGCGAACAGCACGGCTGCTGTGCCGCCGGCCAGCGCCAGCAGGATCACCAGCATGGGTAGGATGCGCTTTTTCATGCAAAACCTCCTGTAAAGGGCCTGTCCGCCCGGGGGCGGCCCACATATTGAATATACGATCTCTGCTGTTATTCTAATACAAACCGCGCAAAAAAGCCATGCCGCCGGCTCTTGCCCGCAGGCGGGGGTCGGTGCTATACTGAAAAGCAACCATTCCAACGCGGGGAGGGGCGGGCATGCAGCAGATCACCGTCAACGGCCGGCCGTATCGGGTCGTAAAGCTGCTGGGCAAAGGTAAGGGCGGCTATTCCTATCTGGCGCAGGCCGAACAGCCCGGCGCGGAGCTGTGCGTGGTCAAGCAGATCCACCACGAGCCTTGCCCCTATTACCAGTTTGGCGACAAGCTGGCCGCCGAGCTGGCCGACTACGACCGGCTGCGGGCCGTGGGCGTGCCCATGCCGGCCCTGCTGGAGGTGGACCGGCCGGCCGAACGGCTGGTCAAGCAGTACATCCCCGGCGACACAGTGTACCAGCTGGTGCTGCGCGACGCTTTGCCGCCCGCCTGCGCAGAGCAGATGCGCGCGCTGTGCCGCAAGCTGTACGCGGCGGGGCTGAACATCGACTACTTCCCCACCAATTTCATCCCCCATGGGGGCGAGCTGTACTATGTGGACTACGAGTGCAACGCCTACATGGAGCAGTGGGATTTTGAACACTGGGGCGCGCGCTACTGGGCCAAAACGCCGGAATTCCTGCAATACGCGGCCGAGCATCCCTGAACGGGCGGCGGCCCTGATGCGGGAGGGCGCGCCCCCAAGGAACAGCGCGGCCGGGGCGGCGGTCTGCCTTTTGCGCGGCCCGCGCCGCAGCCGCTGCGTCCCCTTTCAGCGGCCCGCGCGGGTCAAAACCATTACGATCGAGGTGTCCATCCTATGAAGATTCCTGCAAACGGCTTTACCCACGGCGGCAAGTTCCACGCCGACGACGTGTTTGCCACCGCCCTGCTGCAGATTTTGCGGCCCGATATCCGGATCACCCGCGGCTTTACCGTGCCCGACGATTTCGACGGCATTGTGTACGATGTGGGCTTTGGCATGTTCGACCACCACCAGGAGCCGCGGGAATCCCGCCCCAACGGGGTGCCCTACGCGGCGTTCGGCCTTTTGTGGCGGGTGCTGGGCGCGCAGCTGGTGGGCGAAAACCAGGCCCGCCTGATCGACGAGAATTTCATCCAGCCGCTGGACCTGAACGACAACACCGGCGAGCCCAACAGCCTGTGCGACGCCATCGGCTTTTTTAACCCGGCGTGGGACTCGAAGGAGGACCCGGACGAATGCTTTTTCCGGGCGGTGGACGTGGCCCGGCAGATCCTGCAAAAGCAGATCGACATGGCCAACGCGGTGAACCGCGCCGATGACCGGGTGCGCCAGGCGTATCTGGCCTCAAAAAACGGCATTGTGGTGCTGCCCTGCTACCTGCCGTGGAAAAACGGCCTGTACCGCACCGATTCGCTGTTTGTGGTGTACCCGTCGCAGCGCGGCGGCTGGAGCGCCCAGTGCGTGCCCGACCGCAAGACCAAAAAGTCCAAGCTGCCGTTCCCCCAGTCGTGGGCGGGCCAGCCGCCCGAGGTGATCGCGGCCAAAAGCGGGCTGGAGGGCATCAGCTTCTGCCACGCCAGCCGCTTTTTGATCACGGCCGACACCAAGGAGACCGCCATTGCCGCCTGCCGCCTGGTGCTCAAAAACAACGGAAAACTGTGAAATACCGGGCGTGTCCGCTGGTTCTGCAAACCGTCGGCGGCGCATGCACCCGGCTTGCGCCCGGCTGCACTGCCTGCAAAAACGGCGCGGCGCGGCTTGACGCATCTTTTTATCCCCGGCAAAGGAAGTGTTGTTGAATGCCCGAGCAAAAAGCGAACGCGGCCCCTGCCTATGTGTACATGCTGCGCTGCGCGGGCGGCGCGCTGTACACCGGTTGGACGGCCGACCCCGCCGCCCGCCTGTACGCCCACAAAAGCGGCAAGGGCGGCGCAAAATATACGCAGGGTTTTAAACCGGAAGGATTTGCCTATCTGGAAAAACTGGACGGCAAGAGCGCGGCCCTCCGGCGGGAAG
>CAMFSB010000247.1 GCA_945982465.1 uncultured Faecalibacterium sp.
GGGGCGGAACGCCGCGCCCGGTTGACCATATATCAGATCACCGCGGTGTCCGACGAGCCGTGGAAGATGGCGCCGTCCATTTCCAGCTGGTGGCGCAGCTGGGCGGCGTTGGTCAGGTTGCCGTTGTGGCACAGCGCGATGGTGCCCTTGCAGTGACGCACCACCATGGGCTGGGCGTTGGCGCGGGTGCGGCTGCCGGAGGTGGCGTAGCGCACATGGCCGGTGGCCATTTTGGCCGTTTTGGGGAACTGCGCCATCACCTGCGGCGTGAACACCTCGTTGACCAGGCCCAGGTCCCGGTGGCCGGTGATCACACCGTCATCGTTGACCGCGATGCCGCAGCTTTCCTGCCCGCGGTGCTGCAAAGCGTACAAAGCCGAGTAGACCGCCGCGGCCACATCGTCGCTGCCGGCCTTATCGTAAATGCCAAATACGCCGCATTCCTCGTGCAGAGGATAGTTAAAATCAGACATTCGGACTCCTTACTTCAAAAACGGAAGGGCGGGCGGCGCCTCGCCATGCCGGGGGCTGCCGCTCGCCTTTCATTCAGCCGGCGGGGCGATCAGCCCAGCAGGCGCTTCATCACTTCCTGATAGGCGGCTTCCTCGCCGCCCAGGCCGCGGCGGAACAGGTCCTTGTCCAGGTGCTCGCCGGTGGTGGCGTCCCAGAAACGGCAGGTGTCGGGGCTGATCTCATCGGCCAGGATAATGGTGCCGTCGGCCAGGCGGCCGAACTCCAGCTTGAAGTCGATCAGCTTGATGTTCACATCGGCCATGATCTTTTTCAGCTCTTCGTTGACGGCAAAGGCGTATTTGGTGATGGTGTCGATCTCCTCCTGGGTGGCCAGCTCCAGCGCCAGGGCGTAGTAGTGATTGATGAACGGGTCGTGCAGGTCGTCGTTTTTATAGCTGAACTCCAGGATGGGGGTCTTGAACTCGGTGCCCTCGGGCACGCCCATGCGCAGCGTGAAGTGGCCCGCCGCCACATTGCGCACGATCACCTCCAGCGGCACGATCTCCACCTTTTTGACAAAGGTGTCGCGGTCGTTGATCTCCTCCACAAAATGGGTGGGGATGCCGGCCTCTTCCAGCTTCTGCATCAGGGCGTTGGACAGGCGGTTGTTCACGATGCCCTTGTCGTGGATGGTGCCCTTCTTTTCGCCGTCGCCGGCGGTAGCGTCATCCTTGTAGTGGACCATTACGATCTCCGGGTCGCTGGTGGCGAACACCTGCTTGGCCTTGCCTTCGTACATCTGCTCTTTTACGGTGATATTCATGGTTAAACGCTCCTTTTTATTTGAAAGTTGATCGGTTTGGGCAAGCGCCGCAGCGCCGGGCGGCGCGGCGCGCAAAAGCGAACGGCCGCGGCCTTACAAAGCGGCCACATCCTGCTGGAGCTTTGCTTCCTTTGCGGCGATCTGATCGCTCATTTCGGCGCGGGCAGCTTCCAGCTTTTCGGTCAGGGCCGGGTCGGCCAAAGCCAGGATCTCGGCGGCCAGCCAGGCGGCGTTTTTGGCGCCGTTGAGCGCCACGGTGGCCACGGGGATGCCCGAGGGCATCTGCACGGTGGAAAGCAGGGCGTCCAGCCCGTCGGCGGCGCCGCCCTTCATGGGGATGCCGATCACCGGCAGCGTGGTGTTGGCGGCAAACGCGCCGGCCAGATGGGCGGCCATGCCCGCCGCGCACAAAATCACGCCAACGCCGTTTTTGCGCGCGTCCTGCGCAAACTGCGCCGCCTGCGCGGGAGTGCGGTGGGCCGAAAGAATGTGCGCTTCAAACGGGATATCCAGCGCCTTGAGCTGGGCGCAGGCGCCCTTGACCACCGGCCAGTCGCTGTCGGAGCCCATGATCACTGCGACCTTGAGACTCATACGTTCTATTCCTCCTTTGCAACAAAAAAGGCTGTGATGCAGCTGCACCACGGCCTATGAACCTACACTTTGCTCTGATCCTGCCGGCGGCAGGCTGCACCATGCCCCTTGACGGCAGCGCAGCGAAGCAAAAACCCTTTGCAGCCCAACAAGGAAGCCATGTCTGACCCTCCATCAACAGATATCCTTACGAGGTATAGTTTACGGCAAAACCCGCGCTTTGCAAGGGGGGCCGGGCGATTTTCTATTTTGTGTTTGAACGGTGTAAAACTCTTTCGACACTTTTTAGCAAAAACATCAATAGAATCCGCCAGTAGTATTACTTTACCCGTGCCGGGTGTTTTGCCGCCGCCGGCCCGTGCCCGGCGGGCGCAACGGCGGCACGGGCCGGGATTCATTCGTCTGTTCGTTATTTTATTCACTTACTGCGGGCCGGGCTTTTGCCCGCCGGCGGCCGCCGTCAGCGGGGCGGCGGTGCCCCGCACAGCCCGCAGCAAAGCCGCCGGCTCGCAGCAGATCTGCGTGCCGATGCGCCCGCCCGAAACATAAACCTTTGGCTGCGCCAGCATGCTTTGGTCAAACACGGTGACGTACTGCTTTTTCATGCCCACGGGGCTGCACCCGCCGCGCACATAGCCGGTCACTTTGAGCAGATCGGCCACATGTAGCATGGCCACGCTCTTTTCGCCCACGGCGCGGGCGGCGGCTTTCAGATCCAGCTCCGCCGCCACCGGGATCACGAACACATAATAACTGCGGCTGGCCCCCTGGGTGACCAGCGTTTTGAATACACAGGCCGGGTCCTCACCCATGGTCCGGGCAACGGTCACGCCGTCCACGGCCACCCCCTCCTCGTGGGGGTATTCGTGCGCGGTGTAGGCGATCTTCTGCTTTTCCAAAAAGCGCATGGCGTTGGTTTTGGCTTCTTTACCCATATACATCCCTCCGCGGGTTATTGTAGCACAAATGCGGCCGCGCGCAAGCCGTCCTCGCGCCCCGCAGGCCAGGCGGGGCCGCACTGCGCGCGAAATTCCGGCGAATGGGGGCTTGACTTCAGTTTCCTGAAGTGGTATAGTAGCGTCGTGTACTTCAGGAAACTGAAGTACAGGGATGAAAAAGGAGAGCATGCTATGATCATTGTACTGAAACAAAACGCGCCCGAGGCGGCCGTATACGAGTTCTGCCGCGAGCTGGAGGGGATGGGCCTGACCATCCACGATTCCCGGGGCAGCGATACGCATATTCTGGGCCTGATCGGCGACACCAAGGCCATTGCCGAAAGCTGGCTGCTGGCCAACCCCGTGGTGGAGACCTGCCGCCGCGTGTCGGAGCCGTACAAAAAGGCCAACCGCAAGTTCCACCCGGACGACACGGTGGTGGATGTGGGCGGCGTAAAGCTGGGCGGCGGCAATTTTGCCGTGATCGCCGGCCCGTGCAGCATCGAAAGCGAGGAGCAGATCACTGAAGTCGCCCGCCGTGTGCAGGCGGCGGGGGCCAGCCTGCTGCGGGGCGGGGCGTTCAAGCCGCGCACCTCGCCCTACTCGTTCCAGGGCATGCGCGGCGAAGGGCTGGAGCTGCGGAAGATTGCCCGCCGCGCCACCGCCCAG
>CAMFSB010000248.1 GCA_945982465.1 uncultured Faecalibacterium sp.
AAATATGCAAAAAAAATGTAACAATCTAAAAACAAACCTTTACAAATGGATGGACCTCGGGTATAATTGGGCCAGAATCCCGGCTGATCCTGGCCGGGATCAAAAGCAAGGAGGAGAAAAAATGAAAAAGATTCTCAGCATTCTGCTTGCCTTCTGCATGATGGCAGGCCTGGCTGCCTGTGGCGGCTCTTCCAGCAGCACTGCTGGCGGCGCGTCGGGCAGCACTGCCGGTGACGGCGCAGCCGCCGGCGGCACGGTGTCGGTGTTCTACTATACTTACGGCGACACCTACATTTCCAGTGTGCGCGCTGCTCTGGACGCGGCTCTGACCGACGCCGGCATCGCCTATCAGGACTACGACAGCAACAACAGCCAGACCACCCAGACCGAGCAGGTCACCACCGCTCTGGCCCAGGGCACCTCGCTGCTGGTCGTGAACCTGGTGGACAGCGGCTCGGATGACGCGGCCCAGAACATCATCGATCTGGCCAAGGCTCAGAACGTTCCCGTCATCTTCTTCAACCGTTCGGTCAGCGAGAGCGTGGTCAGCGGTTACGACAAGTGCGTGTTCGTCGGCACCGACTACGAGATGGCCGGCCACATGCAGGGCCAGATGGTTGGTGAATATCTGGTCGCCAACTACGACGCGGTCGACCTGAACGGCGACGGCGTGATCTCCTATGTGATGTTCAAGGGCCAGGAAGGCAACGCCGAGGCCATCGCCCGCACCCAGTACGGTGTTGAGGACGCCAACGCGGTGCTGACCGCTGCCGGCAAGCCCGAGCTGTCCTTCTACGACGCCAGCAACGCCAACCTGTACCTGGTTGACCAGGGCGGCGCTTGGTCCGCTGCTGCTGCCAACGACTACATGCAGACCATCCTGTCGCAGTACAGCGAGGCCAACGGCAACATGGTCGAGCTGATCATCGCCAACAACGACGAAATGGCCATCGGCTCTGTGACTGCCCTGCAGAACGCGGGCTACAACCTGGGCGACGGCGCTGCGACCGTGATCCCCGTGTTCGGCGTTGACGCGACCGACGCTGCGAAGGATGCGATCCAGGCTGGCACCATGACCGGTACCATCAAGCAGGATGCCGAGGGCATGGCCAACACCATCGCGCAGATCACCGCCAACTTCCAGGGTGGCGCCGACACCTTTGCCGGTGTGGATGCTGCGAACGTGGTTGGCACCTGGCGTGTCAATATTCCTTACGCTACCTATACTGGCGAGGAGTAAGCTCACAACTGCTGCAGCCGCACCTCGGTGCGGCTGCACTTTTTTATAAAAGGGAGACCTACACGGCACGGAACAGGAGGCAACGATTTGGAAAAGCAGGAAACTGCTGCGGCAGCGGCAGAAAATCAGAATGTCCTTCTGCGAATGGAAGGAATTTGTAAATCGTTTCCCGGCGTAAAAGCGCTGGATAACGTATCTCTGACGGTAAAGGCCGGCACCGTTCACGCCCTGATGGGCGAAAACGGCGCGGGCAAGTCCACGCTGATGAAATGCCTTTTCGGCGTATACGGCAAGGACGGCGGACATATTTACCTCGAGGGGAAGGAAGTAAACTTCAAGACCTCCAAGGAAGCGCTGGAAAACGGCGTTGCTATGGTGCACCAGGAGCTGAACCAGGCGCTCAAGCGCAACGTGATGGACAACATGTGGCTGGGGCGCTTCCCCAAGGTGTCCAAATGGGTCCCGCTGACCAGCGAGACCAAAATGTACAACGAGACCAAAAAGGTGTTCGACGATCTGCAGATCGATGTGGATCCCCGCCGCGTGATGAGCACCATGCCGGTCTCGCAGCGGCAGATGGTGGAGATTGCCAAGGCGGTTTCGTACCAGTCCAAGGTCATCGTATTTGACGAGCCTACCTCTTCGCTGACCGAGGAGGAAGTGGAACACCTGTTCCGCATCATCAATATGCTGCGCGACCGCGGCTGCGGTATCATTTATATTTCGCACAAAATGGAAGAGATCCTGCGCATCTCGGACGAAGTGACCATCATGCGCGACGGCCAGTGGATCGCCACTCGCCCGGCCAAGGAACTGACCATGAACGAGATCATCCGCCTGATGGTGGGCCGCGAGCTGACCAACCGTTACCCCGAAAAGGACAACGTGATCGGCGAGCCCATCCTGGAAGTCAGGAACCTGACGGCAGCTTACTCCAAGCTGCAGGATGTTTCGTTCGTGGCCAAAAAGGGCGAGGTGCTGGGCGTGGCCGGCTTGGACGGTTCGGGCCGTACCGAGCTGCTGGAAAACATCTTTGGCATTGCAACGCGCAAATCCGGCGAGATCTATCTGCACGGCAAGCAGGTAAAAAACCGCAACGCCCGCGAATCGCTGGCCAATAAGTTTGCCATGCTTACCGCGGAGCGCCGCGCCACCGGTATTTTTGCCATCCGGGATATTCAGGCCAACACCACGATCTCCAGCCTGCCCAAGTACAAGGTCGGCCCGTTCTTGAACGATCAGAAGCTGAGCGAAGCCACCGACTGGGGCATTCAGGCCATGCACACCAAAACTCCCAGCCAGAAAACGCAGATCCGTTCGCTTTCCGGCGGCAACCAGCAAAAGGTGATCCTGGCGCGGTGGCTGCTGACCGAGCCGGAGGTGCTGCTGCTGGACGAGCCCACCCGCGGCATCGACGTGGGCGCGAAGTACGAGATCTACCAGCTGATTCTGAACCTGGCCAACGAGGGGAAAACGGTTCTGATGGTTTCCTCCGAAATGCCCGAGCTTCTGGGCGTCTGCGACCGGATTCTGGTTATGTCCGGCGGCAGGCTGGCCGGTGAAGTGGACGCGAAGAATACCACCCAGGAAGAAATCATGACCCTTGCCGCAAAGTACGTATAAGGAGGAACCCAACGTGACCAAACTGAAAGAACACAAGCCCTCTAAAATGGAGGCCTTGAAAGCCATGACCCCCGCTGACCGGAGACGGGCCATTTTCGATGGGATCATGAACAATGCCATGTTCATCATCATCGCTCTGGTAATTATTTACGTTGCCCACAAGCAACCCAGTATCCTGAGCCTCCCCGCTCTTGTAACCATCAATAGCCCGCCCGCGGCCAAGCGGCCCATCGCGCTGGGTGGCGGCGGCTGTATCATTCTGGCCGGTACCGATATTTCCGCGGGCCGTCAGGTGGGCCTGGCAGCCTGTATCTCCGCCGGTCTGCAGCTGACCACCAATAAGCTGTTCCCCGGCCTGCAGATCCTGCCTATCCCCGTGGTTCTGCTGTGCGTGCTGGTGGCCTGCGCCATGGTCGGCTTTGTCAACGGCTTCTTCATGGCAAAGTTCAAGCTGCACCCCTTCATCGTCACATTGTCCACCCAGCTGATCGTCTACGGCCTGGTGCTGCTGTTCATGCAGCTGGGCACCAACGGCGGCCAGACCCTGTCCGGCATGAGTGAGGGCTATCGGGACTTCATTATCAAGCCCCTGTTCACTCTGAAGACCAG
>CAMFSB010000249.1 GCA_945982465.1 uncultured Faecalibacterium sp.
CGCCCCCTGCAGCCCCGCAACGTCATAGCCCTGATCCTCCGCGAGGATCGCCGCCAGGCTCAGATGATCCAGCAGGGCGGCGTCGCCGTCGGCCACATTCACGCAGCCAAGCCCGGCCAGCATTTCGCCCAGCACGTTGTCTGCGCTGCCCTTGACTTTGCAGCTCGCCCCCGTGGCGCGGATGCACAAGACAGTGGGCCGGGTGCCGTCCTGCCGGGCAAGGGCCTGCTCCACCCGGCTTTGCACCGCCGTGCCGTACTGCTCGTAGTTTTCGGCGCAGCCGGTGATAAGGGTACAGATCTCCAGCATGTGCAGATAGTCGTCAAAGGTCTGCACATCAAAATAGGCGGTGGTGATGCCGGTTTGCTCAAACACATCGCACAGCGCCACATCGGCGGCCGTGTTGCTGCTTGCCAGCACCAGATCCGGCTGGGCAGCCAGCAGAACCTCCAGGTTCGGCTCCTTGATGGCGCCCAGATCGGCCACCGCATCGCCCAGGCCCAGATCAAACGAGGTCCAGGTATCGTTTGCCGCGGCCACCAGCGTGTCTTTGCCGCCGGCAAGGCACCAGATATCGGCAAAGCTGCCGATCAGCGCGGCGACCCGCCGGGGCCGGTCCACCGTCACCTCACGGCCTAGCGCGTCGGTGAGCACGACCGCGCTGGGCGAAGCCGTACTCTGCGGCAATGCGCCGGCAGAGGACGGCGGCGCGCCGCAGCCGGCAAGCAGGCAGGCGAGCAAAAGCAGCGAAAGCAGTTTTTTCACAGGGGGTACTTCTCCTTTTTGCGGGGGCCGGGCCGCCGGCCGCCAAATTCAAAAGAAAGCAGGCACTCCGGGAAGGCAGATGCCTGTGCAAAGCCGCCGGAATCCTGCACGGGCGGCGCACCGCCCGTCATCTTTCTCCGCGCACAGCGGATAAATGCTGATCGGCCGCAGGCATCCTTGTGTTTCAATAGCCGCTTTGCGGCTATTATAACATATCCGCGCACAGCGGATAAATGCTGATCGGCCGCAGGCCATCCTTGTGTTTCAATAGCCGCTTTGCGGTTATTATAACATATCCGCCCGTACACTGGAAAGCGTTTTATACGGGCGGGCGCTTTTTCCAGCAAAAAAGCAGCGGCGCGGGCCGCTGCTTTTTTTGCATCGTTATGCGGTTTCTTCCTTGGCGCAGGAGGGGCGGTGCTGCTGGTAGTACCACTCCAGAAAATTATCGTGCATTTTTTCGCCGTGCTGACGCGCCGCGGCGGCTTCCTCCAGTGTGCGGTAGGAGCCGAGGTAGTAGGTTTTGTGCTTGAATGTGATCTGGGCGATCCAATGGCCGGTGCGCTTGTCGCAGTAGACGCCAGTGCAGCCGCTGGTGTTGGTGCGCAGCCTGCGGCGCTTGCCGGCTTCCAGAAATGTGACTGACGTACCCTCGCAAAGCTTCAGGTTCTCTTTAAGGACGGCCGCCTGCAGGCAGCCGCAGCTTCGGGTCTTGCCGTTTTGCAGCAGCGTCTGGCCCCCAAAGTGCATGCCGGTCAGGTCGTGGCGGCCCGGGCGTACCCTGGTCTCACAGCCGCAGTCCCGGATCGCCCCGCGCTGGAGCGCACGGGTATCCAGCCGGATGGCCCCGCCGCAGTCGCACACTCAGTTCCATACGATATAGCCGTTTTTCCGTTCCGGCGTGGGGGCTTCCACCGTCAGCTTGCCCACGCGGTACCCCACCGAAACAGCCGGCCGTTTGTTCGTTTTCATTCCGGTGTCATACCTCCTGTTTTTGCCCGGGCCGGCGGCCGCCTTACCCGGCCGTTTCCGGGGCTGCGGCAGAATTCGCCTCGCTGGCCGGGGCGTTCTCTGCGCCGGTGCTCGCTGCCGGTGGACATGATATAAATGCGCGTGGTCTCGATGCTTCCGTGGCCCAGAATATCCGCCAATTTGGCAATGTCCTTTTCGGCCTTGTAAAAGATGCGGGCGAACAGCTTGCGCAGGTTGTGCGGGAACACCTTGGCCGGGTTGACCCGCGCCGCGCTGCAAAGCCGCTTCATCCGCGCCCAGATGTTGCTGCGGTCCAGCGGCCTGCCGCCGCGGGTAACAAAGATCGGCCCGGTGCGGCGGCCGCTTTTTCTGGCATAGGCCAGCAGCCGCTTTTTCAACTTTGCAGGCACCAGGATCGTCCGGATCTTGCTTTTGCAGCGCACCGACACCTCGCCCTGCTGTACGCTTTCCACCGTAAAATACTTCAGTTCCGACACCCGAATGCCCGTGCTGCAGATCGTTTGCAGCACCAGGTTCAGCTGCACCTGTTTTTTTGAAGCGTCCAGCAGGCGCAGGTGTTCCTCCTTGGTCCGTTCTTTTTCTTCCACGCAATAGGTCCGCCTCTGGCAGCGCAGCGGCTTGACCTTACAGTCATCCCAGCCCAGGAATTTCAGCATCCGGTTCAGTGAGCCGGCTCTGTGCCGGTGCACAGGATCATTTTACCGCGCCCGCCGTTTGTGCAGCCAGCGCGTTGCCGCCCAGTTTGAGTAAGACCGGTTTTCGGTTTTGCAGCAAAAAAGAGGGCGGCTGCCCACAGGCAGCCGTCCTCTTTTTGTTTGGCAGATGCGGCCGTTTTTACGTCGGGCCGCATTTTTGCTGCTTCGCCCAGCAGAAGCCGTACGGCGGAAGCGCCAGCGCGTGCAGGTTTGCAGGTTCGCCGGTCAGCAGATCGACGAACGGCTCGTCCGTTACCGGCAGGCAAGCGGTTTTGCCCTGCCCGCTGAAGTTGAACACGCCCACTGCCGCCTCGCCGTCATAGTACCGGCCAATGGCCAGCAGCGCCGGGTCGCCCGCGTCCATGGTCCACACATCCGCGCGGGTGTCAAAGGCCGCTTCGCGGCGGCGAACTGCCGCCCTTCCGGGCTGGCAGGGTCCTGCACGCGGGCAGCCGCAGCCCAGTCCATCCGGCCGCGGTGGATATACCGGCTGTCCGCAGCCTTATTCGGGTCCTGCCGGTAGCTGTAGTCGTTGCACTGGGCGATCTCGTCGCCGCTGTACAGCATGGGGATGCCGCTCTGCATGAACATCATGGCGTGCAGCGCGGCGTCCAGCCGCAGCGCACGCTCCAGTGCCTGTTCATCCTGTTCGGCCAGGGCTTTTTCCACGCCGCACATCGACGCCGTGGTGGCGCAAAAGCGCGCGTCGCCGGTCACCGGATCGTCGTTGTACAGCTCGCCCCGGCTGCCGGAGTTACCGGCCAGGCCCCGGAAGCAATCGTTCAGATACTTTTTGTGCGGTGCCTGTTCCATGCCCCAGCTCTGCAGCGTGTCGTAGTCCAACCCCCAGCCGATGTCATCGTGGCAGCGCAGGTAGTTCAGGAACACATCCTGCTTTGGCAGTGCGCTGACGATATCCAGCTGGCGGCGCAGCAGCCGCGCGTCCCGCGTGGCCACGGTGGGCCAGGTGGCA
>CAMFSB010000250.1 GCA_945982465.1 uncultured Faecalibacterium sp.
GCCCGACGCAGCAGGGCTGTGTCCTCCAGATCGAACAGCGCCTGGGCCGCCAACAGGTCTTCGCCCGCGATGCGCCTGCGCACGGCGGGCGTATCGGCGCTCATGTTGCTGCCGTCCGCATGCAGGCGGAAATAGGTCAGCGGCTCGGGCAGGACAGCCATGCCCTGCCCCTGGGCTGCCAGCACCAGCCAGCGGTGGTAGTCCGGCAGGGAGTACAGCCCCCGCGCCAGCGCCCCGGGCAGCCGATACAGCGGTTTACGCACCAGCGCGCTGGGGTGGCACAGGCAGTTGCCCTGCAAAGTCAGGCGGCGCAGCCAGCCCGCCGGGCTGTGGTGTTCCGGCAAAAACGGCTCGTAGGCTACCTCTTGCGATGCCAGCGGCAGGCCGCTGTCATCGATGAACTGAACAGCGGTAAAGCAGGCCCCGGTGTCCGGGTGAGCGTCCAGATATTCCACCTGTTTTTCCAGCTTGCGGGGCGCCCAGGCGTCGTCGCTGTGGGCGATGGCAATGTATTCGCCCGGCAGCTGCTCCAGCAGATCCTCCATGTGGCTGCCGCCCCGGTTGCGCCGGTGCCGGAACGGCAGAAACCGGCCGGGCAGGCGCTGGGCGTATTCCTGTAAAATGGGCCAGGAATCGTCCTGCGAGCAGTCGTCCACCGCGTACACCACAAAATCCTGAAAGGTCTGGGCCAGGATGCTATCCACCGCGCGCCGCAAATAAGGCGCGTGGTTGTAACACGAAAGCCATACCGTCACCCGCGGCGGTTCGGCGCGCCGCTGTGCGGTTTCGTTCCGGGCCGCAGGCAGCCTTTGCATGGCGTTTCCCTCCTTTTCAAGCCGGCCGGTGCGCGGCGGCCTTCCCGTTCAGTCTGGGCGGCGGCCCGGGTTTTATGCAAAGTGCTCCACCTCTTCCAACCGGCGGCGGATCTCCCCGGGCGGCAGATACATCAGCGCGTCCAGCACCGAAAGCCGGGGCTGCCAGGCGTTTTTGCCGCAGGGATAGGGCCGGTCGCGCCATTGCTCAAACACCAGCCGCATGCCGGCCTGCGCATAGGGCGCGCGGGGGTAAAAGGCTGCGCCCCCGGGCGGGTTGCGATATTCTTCGATGCCGCCCAGCGCCCGGCATACCGCCAGGGCGTTCTGCCCTTTGGGGTAGGGCGGCCGGTAGCCCGGCAGTGCCAGCCGCGACAGCGCATACACCGGCGTGCGGATATCCAGCCGGGCGCAAACTGCCCGCAACACCGCCTCGTTCAGCGCCGCCAGCGACGGCCCGGGCTGCTCCAGCAGCGGGCGCAGCAGCGCGCATACCTCCCGATAGCCCGGCGCGTGGGCGTACACCGAAAGCCGCCCCCAAAACACCTGCTGCCAGGGCTGGGCGGCGATCTCGATCGCGCAGAGGGGCGTGCGGGCCGCATGCCGTTTGACCGGCACGGTTACATACTGCCAGCCGCCCCCGGGCTTTTGAATGCGGTTGCGGTTCATCCAGCTGTGATTGGTATACTGGGCCAGATCATCCAGAATGTACACATCCACATGCTGCATCAGGGCAAAATAGCCCGGGTACGGCAAAAAATACGGCTGCATCACAGCGGCAATGCGCGGGGGCGGCGCCCCGGCCGGCCAACCGGGCAGCCTAATGGGCAGCGATTTTTCTGCCGCGGGCCGGGGCTGTGCCGGGCACAGGGCGGCGGTGCCGCCGCAGGCCGCCGGGCCGCCGGGCGGGAGCCGCTGCGCCGGGGTCCCCGGCAGCGCGGGCATTGGCGCAGGCCGGCCCGGCTGTGTGCCGGTCATACGCCGCCCGCCGCCAGCACGGCGGCGCACACCCGGTCCACTTGGGCAAAGGTGAGCCGGTCGTACAGTGGCAGGCACAGCACCTGCCCGGCCGCGCGCCGGGCAGTAGGAATGTCTGCATCGCCAAACGCCCGGCGGTAGCAGGCATAGTCTGGCACCGCAGGCCAGAAATACCGCCGCGCAAAAATGCCCTGCGCCCGCAGCGCCTGCCACAATGTGTCGCGGCTGCAGCCAAAGGCCGCTTCATCCACCAAAACCGGCAGGTAGGCGTAGTTGTACTCCACGCCGGGGACGGCTTCGGGCACAAACAGGCGCAGGCCGGCGCGGCCCGCCAGATTTTGCCGGTAGCGCAGCGTCAGCGCCTGCCGCCGGGCGGTGATCTGCCCAAAGTGGGGCAGGCAGCACAGGCCCATGGCGGCTTCCAGCTCGTTCATTTTGGCGTTGCCGCCCGGCCGGAGCACGCTCTCCCCGTCCCCGATGCCAAAGTCTTTTTCCTGTTCCAGCCGGGCCGCCTGCCGCAGCAGCTCCGAGGTGCCCGGTGTGCCGTCGCCGTTGAGCACCAGCGCGCCGCCCTCAATGGTATGAAAGGGCTTGGTGGCATGAAAGCTGAGCATGGTCATCTGCCCGCACAGCGCAAGGCTGCGCCCGCCCACCGTTACACCGAAGGCGTGCGCCCCATCGTACAGCACCGGCAGGCCGTGCCGCCGGGCAACAGCTTCGATGGCGGCGGTGTCGCAGGGGTGGCCGTACACATGCACCGGCAGGATCAGCCGGGTGCGCGGCGTGATGCACGCTTCCAGCTTTTGCGCGTCCAGCGTCAGGTCGCTGCCGCGCACATCGCAGAACACCGGCGTCAGCCCGCAGCGCACGATGGCGTGGGTGGTGGACGCAAAGGTGAACGGCGTGGTGACCACCTCGCCGCCTGTTTCGTCCCCGGGGGCCAGCACGCGCAGGGCGGCTTCCAGCGCCAGGTGGCCGCTGGCAAACAGCGACACCTGCTGCGCGCCCAGCGCGCGGCGCAGGGCGGCGGCAAACCGGCGCACCTCGCCGCCGTTGTTGGTGAGCCAGGCGGACGCATAGATGCGGTCTACCTCGGCATCAAACTCGGCGCGGGGCGGCAGAAAAGGCCGCGTAACATACAGCGGCGCATCGGGGGCGGCAGAAAATGCAGGCATATGGCTTGTTCTCCTTTGGATAGCGGGCGGCGCACAGCGCCGCGTTTGGTACAAACCTATGCGCCCGGCCGGGACAATATGCCGCAGCGAAAAAAAGCTGATCCGCTTGACACAGCAAGACACCGGATCGAACCATACCTTTCATCTTAAATCAAAAGATTTTTGCCGTTCCGCCAATAAAGCAGGGGTTGGCATGGCCTGTACCAAACCTCGCTTTGCGGTTTGGCTGTCCAATGCCGCAAAGTATGAAAAAAACAGGCTCCACGCAAGCATGCGCAGAGCCTGCCTCGCTTTTGAGCCATGGGTATGCTGTTGGTTGATCTTCCGCCTTCCGGCTTTTTACCCAGCCGGAGCCGGCCGGCCATTCTTTCGCATTGCGCGGTAAAATGAAATGCTTGCGATCAAAAAGATCACACTGCAGCCCAGCAGCCCACCGGATCCAGATGAGAGATGTCAGCC
>CAMFSB010000251.1 GCA_945982465.1 uncultured Faecalibacterium sp.
AGACCAACCTGCGCAGCGATATCGCCGCGGCGGACGGCGGCAGCAGCGGCAACGACCTGTATTGGGACCGCACCAGCCCTACGGACCTGCCCAATGTGGCGTTTTATCAGCAGGAGCTGGACCGCCGCATGCAATATGTGGCCGACCGGGGCCTGGTAAACGCAGTAGGGGTGGCCTGGTTCAGCGCTGTATTGGAGGGTACTGAACATATCTGCCATCTGGTGCGGTATCTTATGGCGCGATACGGCGCGCTGCCGGGGGTGTGGACGCTGGCCGGCGAGGCGGCGGGGTATTTCCCCGAGCCGCTGCGCAGCCGCCTGATCGAAAACTGGCGCGAGGTGGCGCTGTACCAGCAGCAGCTGGACGGCTACGGCAACCTGCAGACGGCCCATTCCACCAACGAACGGCCGTTTGTGGATGTGTATCAGGACGAAGAATGGTTCGATTTCACGCTCAACCAGGCCGGCCATGGCGACCGGCCCATCAACGCCTACTGGTACCAGCTGTTCCATGCGAAGCACGGCAACAAGCCTTTTGTGGAGGGCGAAAGCTTTTACGAGTTCGTTTCCACCCTGGAAGAAAACGGCACCCGCTTGTGCACGGCCGATATGGTGCGCCGCGCCGCCTATATCGCCATGCAGACCGGCGCCTGCGGCTATACCTACGGGGCGCAGGGCATCTGGGATAACGTGTGGGAAAAAGGCGGCAACAACCCGCTGGGCGGCGGCTTCAACCAGTACGACATCACCTGGGCCGAGGCGATCGACGGCGAGGGCGCAGTGCAGATGGGCTATCTCAAGCAGTTTTATCTGGATCAGCGCTTCTGGGAGCTGGCGCCCCACAGCGAGACCGAGGTGCGCACGGCCGACCCCTTTGACCCGCGCGCGCCGCTGGCGCTGAAAAGCCCGGACGGCCGCCGCTGGGTGCTGTATTACGCGGCCAACCTCGTCAGCTGGCGGCCGGCCATGCTGCACGGCCTGAACAACGGCAGCTACCGCGGCCGCTGGTTCGACCCGCGCACCGGCGCGTATACCGCGCTGGAACAGCCGCTGACGGTGGAAAACGGCACGCTGACCACGCCCAACCGCCCCACTAGCCCTGACTGGCTGCTGGTGCTGGAACAGGCGTAACGCCCCAGCCGCATAAAAGCGCGGCCTGGCTGGCTCTACAATACCACGGTAACACAGGCCCCCGCCGCCGGCAAGCGAACCGGCGGCGGGGGCCTGTCTGCGTACAAGAGAGCGTGGGCCTACCGCCCGGCGGCTGGCACCCTGCCTGCGTGCGGGGCGCACCTCACTGGCCGCTGCTGCCCGGCAGCACCGACTGGCGATATTCGCTGGGCGTCATGTGAAAATACTTTTTGAACGAGACCGAAAAATAGCGCGGGTCGGCATAGCCGCACTGCTCGGCCACATCGTACACGCGGGTCTCGGGCGCGCCCAGCAAAAGCTGGGCGCGCCGCATGCGCTGCGCAGTCAGATACTCGGTAAAGGTCTGGCCGGTCTGCTGCTTGAACAGCTGGCGCAGATAGTTGGGGCTGATGAACAGGGCGGCCGCCACATCGTCCAGCGAAAAGTCGAGATCGGACAGATGCGCCTGCACCACCTCAGCCACCCGGTCGGACAGCGGGCGGCGGGTCTCCTGACGGTTTTTCTGCCGCAGCCAGTACAGTGATGCCAGGTTCTCAAAGCAGCTGCGAAGCTCCTCCAGGCTGCTGGCGGTCATCACCTCGAGCTGAAAGTTCGTAAACTCATAAAAGCTGGTGGGCGCAGCGGCGGGCGAGGCATCGTCCAGCTGCACAATGGCGTAGCACAGGCTCAGGATGCACATGCGGATGTAGTTGGCGTCGCGGATGGTCTGTTTTTCAAACCAGTCGAACAGCGCCTGGCAGTTTTTGGCAAACGCGGCCCGGTTGCCACAGTGCACCGCGTCAGGGATTTCTTTCAGGATTTGCCGCGGCAAAGTGGGGCAGGGCAGAAGCTGGCTGGCCAGCACGTCCTCGTAGCTGGTCACTGGCGGTGTGTGCTCCGGGAAGGCGTAAGTGCGCGCCTGGCAGCACTGCCGGTAAGAAAGGTCCAGCTTGGCGGGGCTGTCCACGATGCAGCCGATGTAAAAACGGACGTCCAGCCCGTGCAGGCGCTTGCAGCTTACAGCGATGGAGGTAAGCGTGTGGTTCAGCATCAAAAACAGCTGGGAGGGGGCCGAGCCCATCAGCCCGAACACAATGGCCTGCACGGCGGGCGTGCCCACGCGCAGCAAAAGGCTTTGGGCCGAGCCGTACAGCCGCTGGTCCAAAAGCTGCTGCAAAAGCGGCTGGTTCTGGTCGAGCCCGTCGCACAGCACGCAGCAATAGGCGCTGAACTGCGTGGCCGATAAGGTATCGGGCGCAGACAAAGCCGGCAGCTCCTCGCCGCGCAAGGCGGCGCTGAAATAGTGCTTCAGCTCCAAAAAGTGGTTCTTTTCCACCCGCAGGCGCAGCATTTCCGACTGCTTCCACCGCAGAGCCTGGCTTTCCAGCTCGGCGGCAAACCGGTCCAGTGCGGCCACCAGTTTGGCGGTGTCCAGCGGTTTGAGCAGATAATCGCTCACACCCAGCCGCATGGCCTGCACCGCGTACTCAAACTGGTCGTAGCCGCTCAGCACCAGCAGCTTTGCGTCCGGCAGGATATCAGCCAGGCTTTCCAGAAATTCCAGGCCGTTCATGTGGGGCATGGTGATGTCGGTCAGCACGGCGTCCGGCAGCAGCTTCATGCACAGCGTCAGCGCTTCGCGGCCGTCCCGCGCCACGCCGGCCACCTCCCAGGCGGGGCAGTTGCGGCGGATGTATTCCGCCACGCCTTCCCGAATGCTTTCCTCGTCATCCGCGATCAATAAACGATACATAGCGATCCAACTCCTGTTCTGTGATGCAGGGCAGCCGTACTGTCGCCGTAGTGCCGTGCAGATATTCGCTTTCCAGCGTCAGCCCGTAATCCGCGCCGAAATACAGCCGGATGCGTTCGTTCACATTGAAAATGCCGTACCCCTCGTCGCTGACCGAAAGCCCCCGCCGCAAATCGGCCTGCAGCATGGCCAGCCGGTCGGGCGGGATACCCATGCCGTTGTCGGCCACCAGCAGTTCCAGCACGTCGCCGGCACGGCGGGCGGTGATGGTGATCAGGCCGGGGGCGTCGCTTTCCTTGATGCCGTGGTAGATGGCGTTTTCCACCAAAGGCTGCAGGATCAGCTTGACCGTGTACAGGGGCAAAAGCTCCTGCGGGATGCGGATCTCATAGTCCAGCTGGCTGCCGTAGCGCAGCTTCTGGATGCGCAGGTAGCTGTCCACGTGCTGCATCTCCTGCGAAAGCGTGATGATCTCGCGCCCGCGGCTCAGCCCGATGCGGAACAGCGTT
>CAMFSB010000252.1 GCA_945982465.1 uncultured Faecalibacterium sp.
GCCTACGGCTGCACACCGGGCAAGTACCGCCAGCAGCTGAAACAGCCTGCAAATACGATAAAGCCTCCCAAAGCGGATATTTCGGACTGGCTGCAGGAGCTTCTGCAGTATGCAGACGGCGCAAGCCTGCGTTCGGACAGCCCGCCGACCGTCATCCGAAAAACGATTCGGCTGCCTGAGGCACAGGACGGAGAACCGATTCGGCAAAGCTGGCGGCAGCTGGTGAACATCGGCTACGCGCATGACGGTCTGATCGGCTCGGTGCAGGAGCAGCTGCGCCGTGCGCAGAAGGAGATTGGCTTTACCTATCTTCGGTTTCACGGCATTTTCGATGATGATATGCATATTTATCAGGAAAACGAGGATGGTTCGCCGTGGTTTAACTTTGCCTATGCGGATCTGCTGTTTGACTTTATTCAGGAGATTGGGCTGATTCCGTATGTGGAACTCGGTTATATGCCGTCCAAGCTGGCAAAAACGCAGTATACCATGTTCGACAATCCGGCAATCTGTATCAGCATGTATAATGATTCGGAAAAGTGGCAGGCGTTGGTGCAGGCGTGCTTGTCGCACTGGATTGACAAATACGGTTTGGCGAATGTGCGCAAATGGCGATTCACCGTGTTTTCGATGAATTACAGCAGACTGCAGTATACATCGCCGGTCATGTCACACGAGGACTATTGCAAGATGTTTGAAGCAGCCTATCAAACGATCAAAATGATCGATCCCGAACTAAAGCTGGGAGGTGCCGGTTGTTTTCCGGGTATTTCGCTTGCACCGGATGGTCTGCGCCGATTTCTTCTCGATGTAAAGGAGCACGGCTGTCCGCCGGATTTCATCACGGTGCAATGCTACCCGCACGAAGACTTTGCACAAGATAGTGATTTCTTCTATTTTACCTCTAAACAGACCTCGATGCCGGCGGTGCTGAGTAAGGACAGTAGTTTTACCCTGCACTTTCTGCAGCGGCTGGACCGTATTCGGCAGGAAATTGGCTTTGCAGACTGCCCGATTGTGGTTGAGGAGTGGAACTCTACCTTATGGCAGCGTGATATTTCGGGGGACACCTGCTATAAGGCGGCATGGCTGATCAAAAATGCTCTGCAGAATTACGATCAGGCGCAATATCTCGGCTACTGGCTGCTGACCGACTTTCTTGACGAATGGCTGGTGCCGGGCGGCGTATTTCATGGCGGATACGGTCTGTTTACCATCAACGGCATACCCAAGGCGGGATATCAGGCACTGCGGATGCTGAATCGAATCGGTGAACGCAAAATTGCTTCCGGTGAGGGCTGGTTTGTCTCCCAATCAGAAAATACAATTCAGGTCTATCTGTATCATTACTGCCATTATGATGCGCTGTATCGCTGCCGCTACCAGAAGCTGACCGATCCGCACGATGCCTACAAGGTGTTCGAGAGCGACGGACGGCTTAAAATCGAATTGGAGCTGTGTGGTTTGGATCCAGGCATATATCGGCAGGAAATCTGGACGATCAACCGTTCGGCCGGGTCGACCTTCGACCGTTGGATCGAGATCGGAGCTCCTGGAGGAATGACACCGGAGGATTTGAAGTACCTGAACGACATGGCGCAGCCGCTCTGTAAAATCCGGGATACGGATACCGTGGGTACGTTGCGCCTGCAGGCGGAGCTGGAGCCTCATGAAGTTCGTCTGATTGTGTTAAAAAAGAGAGATGAATAAAACTATCATTTGTGAAAATCCATGATTTTTGCAAAGCTATACCAAAAAACTGACCTATACCGCATAAAAATCCCCAGTCATACAAAGAAACCGCCGGAATATCGGGAGCGATATTCCGGCTTTTCTGTATTTCTTCTCTGTATTTGCGAGTAAACTGTAAGCATGAAAATGAGCAGACCTGCAGGAAAACGCTCACACAAGAAAGAAAAGGGGGAGAAAAACATGGCATCAGCAAAACAGACTGTGCAGAGCAATGCAAGCACAAATGTAAAAACCAGCATCTTTGAAAAGATCTCCTACGGCATGGGCGATGTTGCATGCAACGTCGTATTCGCACTCACCAGCGGTCTGATCACGTACTTCTACACCAACGTCATGAGCGTATCGGCGGCTTGCGCTGCCCTGCCCGCCCGCGAATGCACCTGCGGCCGTGCAGGCGATTTACCTCTTTATCACATATAACCTGTGTACAACGGTAGTCTACACCGCGCTGAACCTGCCGTATGGCGCAATGGCTCCGCTGATGACCAGCAACGAGCAGGATCTGGCTAAGATCAACCTGTTCCGCATGGCGATGTCGCCGATTGGCAACATGATCGTTTCTGCGGCCTCCCTGCCCATCATCAACCGCATGGGCGGCGATCAGGCAGCGTGGATTAAGGTAACGCTCATCTACTCGGTAGTCGCTATCGGCCTGCTGCTGTGGTGCTTCTTCGGCACTAAGGAACGCGTCAACACCCAGGCAGCACAGGAAGCAGAAAAGCTGCCGGCAAGCGTCCGTTTTGGCGCACTGATCCACAATAAGTACTTTATCATGCTCCTGCTGACCGCGCTGTTCCTTGCTGTTTATCAGACGGTCAACGGCACCTGTGCGACTTGGTATTCGCACTATATCCTTGGCAACGAAGAAAACTAAGGCATGCTCACCATGGCGGAGGGTATCCCGGGAACCATCTTTATTATGTTTCTTGCGCCGTTCATCAAAAAGTTCGGCAAGCGCAATCTGGTTCTCGCCGGTGCAGTTTTGACCATGGTCGCTCAGCTTACACTGCTGGCAGTTCCGGCCAACCCGACCTTTGTAGCTGTGATCGCAGCGGTGCGCGGCATTGGCAAGGCGCCCCTGTTCGGCTGCGTGTTTACCATGATGGCGGACGTTGTCAACTACGGCCACTGGAAGACCGGTGTGCGCGTACAAGCCCTTATCTTTAGCGCAGCTACGGTCGGTCAGAAGTTTGGCGGCGGTATTGCAGGCGCGATTGTCGGTCAGCTGATGGATATGTCCGGCTTTACTGGCCTGGCACAGGAAATCCCGTCCGCAGTAGCAATGGTTGAGAATCTGTATATCTGGGGCACCGTTTTTTCATGGGCAGTTATCGCAGTACTGATGCTGGCCTATAAGCTGGACAAGCAGTATGACGGCATGATTTCGGATATGGAGCAGAAGGGTATGCTCAAGCAGGCAGACTGACAAGGAGAATCGCAATGTATCAGAACTATCAATATGAAGTAGATCCCAAGGATCCCTTCAAGCCCCTGTATCAGGGCACGTTCGAGGAAACCGTTGAGGTCGGCGGCAAAACGCGCCGGTATCTGCTGTATATCCCGGAGGGGGCGCGCCCCTCGACGGCAGGTGGGTTTGTTCTGCCGGAGAACGGCAAGACAGCGGATGACCTGTGGCGTGA
>CAMFSB010000253.1 GCA_945982465.1 uncultured Faecalibacterium sp.
GGGCCGCGCGGTGGTCCTGGCTGGCTTTGGTCGGTGGTGATCGGGCGTCGCAGAACTACGATCCCGATATACTCACCGTGCTCACGTGGCAGGTTATGGCCGTGACGGGAGCGACGGTCTTCCTCTTCGGTATTATCATCACCGCATTCTGTGCAGGCATCTCTGTCAACAAGTTCCTGCGCATGAAGGCCGGCGATTTGTACAAAATCTGACACCTATCGTTTTTTCCTATTATAAATTAAGACAATAATGGACAAGAAGAATTTTGCATTTGACCAGGTCAATGTTATCTTACGCGCGGCAGGAATGCTGGTCGTAATACTCGGCTTCGTGCTGCTGGCGGGCGGGGGCTCTACCGATGAGGCTTACGACCCTGAGATATTCAGCGCCATGCGTATCAAAGTGGCTCCCGTAATGTGTTTCATAGGTTTTGTATCGATGGTCTACGCGATTGTCCGCAAGCCCAAAGACACCGACCAGCCTGCTAAGTAGCTTATGGATATCCTGCAGACTGTCATCATAGCGATAGTGGAGGGACTCACAGAGTTTCTTCCTGTGTCGAGCACGGGCCACATGATTATTGCCCAAAGCCTCTTGGGTGTGGAGAGTACACCCTTTGTCAAGGCTTTCACCGTCATTATCCAGTTTGGAGCCATCTTGTCGGTCATTTGTCTTTACTGGCGGCGCTTCTTTTATCCCGAGGCGGGCCGTCAAGGCAAGACCTATTGGCAGGCGATGTTCGATTTCTATGCCCGATTGGTTGTCGGCGTGTTGCCGGCTGTCGTGTTGGGCTTGGCATTCAACGACTTGATTGAAGAAAATCTTGGCAATGTGAGCCTTGTGGCATGGATGCTGATAGTGGGAGGTGTCTTCATGCTCTTCTGCGACCGCATCTTCAACAAGGGAAGCGAGCATACGCAACTTACCTATAAGCGTGCCTTCGTCATTGGCCTTATCCAGTGCATCTCTATGATACCGGGCGTGTCGCGGTCGATGTCGACCATTGTGGGAGGAATGTCCCAACGACTCACACGCAAGGCCGCGGCCGAGTTCTCGTTCTTCCTGGCCGTACCGACGATGTTCGGTGCCACGTGTCTGGAGACCTTTAAGATGATAAAGGGCGGCGAGGCCGCTGTGCTGAGTCAGGGAAACAACCTGGAAATGCTTTTGCTCGGTTCGGTGGTTGCCTTTATCGTAGCCATCCTTGCCATCAAGTTCTTTATCAACTATGTCACACGCTATGGCTTTGCAGCCTTCGGATGGTACCGCATCGTGGTGGGTCTGGTCATTATCCTTTGCGGACTGTTGGGAGTGAACTTGCAAATGGTAGACTGATGAACTTTCGTACAGGAGAAATCTTTGCCATCGACAAGCCTTACCGATTGTCCAGCTTCGGAGCCTTGGCACATGTACGTTACCTGTTGTCACATACACTGGGGCATCGGGTAAAGATAGGGCATGCAGGGACACTTGATCCGCTGGCCACCGGTGTCCTTGTACTCTGTACAGGAAAGTGTACCAAACAGATAGAGACGCTGCAGGCGCATACCAAGGAGTACGAAGCCACCCTGCAGTTGGGGGCTACCACGGCCAGCTTGCAGCCCATGCGGTAGCCCGGGTCCATGCCCAGCGCCACCTTGCCCTTGACGGGCGGGGCCAACAGCAGCTGGCGCAGGTTTTCGCCAAATACGCGGATGGCGCCGTCGGCGGCCTTTTCGGTCAGTTCGGCGCGCAGCTCGGTTTCCAGGCTGGGGGCGATCAGCCGCTTATAGGCGTCCTCAGCGGCGGCCTGTACCTGGGCGGCGCACGCGCCGCCGCTGCGCGGCCGGGCAAACATCCGCACCGCGATGCCCGCGCCCCGCGCAGCGTCCACCTCCACCGATACCTTCAGCCAGCCCTCGCGCTCGCCCCGGTCCAGCGCCAGCACCCGGTGGCCGGCGATTTTTGATACCGGCTCGGCAAAATCGTAGTAAGGGGCGTAGACGCTGTCGCCCTGCTGGGCGGCCTTGCTTTTTACCACGCCGAACGCCCGGAAAAACCGGCGCAGCTCGGCGCGCAGGGCCGCGTCGTCGCTGATGGTTTCGGCAAGGATGTCCCGCGCGCCGGCCAGCGCCGCGGCGGTGTCGGGCACCTGCTCAGTAAGGTAAGCCGCCGCTTCCTGCTCGGGGTCCACGGCCGCCTCCTGCGCCAGAATGCGCTCGGCCAGCGGGCCGAGGCCCCGCTCTCTGGCCACGCCCGCGCGGGTGCGGCGCTTGGGCCGGTAGGGCCGGTACAGATCTTCCAGCTCGGCCAGTGTGGCGGCGGCGTCCAGCGCGGCGGCCAGCTCGCCGGTCAGCGCGCCCTGGGCCGCAATGCTGCCCGCCACTTCGTCGCGGCGCTTGTCCAGGCCGCGCAGGTAGTCCAGCCGCTGGCCCAGCGTGCGCAGGGCCTGGTCGTCCATGCTGTTGGTGGCCTCCTTGCGGTAGCGGGCAATGAACGGAATGGTATTGCCCTCGTCGATGAGCCGGATGGCCGCGGCCACATACGGCTGCGGCTGGCCCAGCTCCTGCGAGAGGATCTTTGCGTAATCGGTCATGTTGATTCTGTCTCCTGTTTTGATGGAAAATACGGGCTGCGGCGTTGGCGGCCGGGCGGTTCAGCCCTGCGCCGGTACGGCCCGCCCCGCGAACAGCAGATGGTTGGAACGGCCCAGCATCTCGGGCTTTTCGCAGCAGTAAAAGTGGTAGCGCAGGTACTGGCGGTAGCTTTCGGCGTCCAGGGCGTTGATGCGGTCCTCCAGCAGCTCGCTCACGCCGTCGGCGGCCGCCGCGGTCAGGACCTCCACGCCGCCGGCGTCCAGCATGGCACGGCACTGGTCCACCGTGAAAAACACAAAGGGGAAATCCACCAGCTTGAACGTCTCGTGGTCGTAGGTGTCCCCTTTGAAAAAGTCGATGTCGTACATCAGCTCGGTCAGGTGCACCATGTCGGCCCCGATGAACGCAAAAAACAGCGTGCCGCCGGGCCGGCACACCCGCTTTGCCTCGGCAATGCAGCGCTGCCGGTCGGCTTCGCTGTGCAGGTGGTACAGCGGCCCCAGTACCAGCACGATGTCAAAGCTGGCGTCCGGATAAGCCGAAAGGTCCAGTGCGGTGCCCTGCCGCAGCGCAACGGGCAGCGGCCGGCCCGCGGCGGCCTGCGCGGCCAGCTTGGCGCGGAACGCCTGCACGTTGCGGTCGGCCAGCTCCAGCGCGTCCACCGTATAGCCCTGCCCGGCAAAGTACAGGCTGTATTCCCCCGCGCCGGCGCCCAGATCCAGGATGCGCATGCCGGGGCGCAGGTACCGATCCACAATGCGCACGGTGGTCAAAAACTCCCCCCGGGCCGCCTGCGAACGGTTCAGCCGCGCGG
>CAMFSB010000254.1 GCA_945982465.1 uncultured Faecalibacterium sp.
TGCTGTACTTGGTGTTCGGCGGCTACTCCGACATGGCGGGGGCTTCCGGCCTTTTGCTGGGCATCCAGCTGCCGGAAAACTTCAAAACGCCGTTTTTCGCCACGAACTTTTCCGGTTTTTGGAGCCGGTGGCACATTTCGCTTTCCAGCTGGCTGCAGGACTACCTGTTCATGCCGCTGGCGTGGGCCGACGTGGGCAAAACCCCGCTGGCGGGCCGCGCGCTGGCCAGAAAATACGACCATTTTCCGGCGGAATTCTGCGTATTCGTGGTGTTTTTTGCCTCTGGCCTGTGGCACGGCAACACCCTGCCCTTTGTGATCTGGGGGCTTTTGCAGGCGGCGTACCGCGTGGGCGAGGAGCTTTTGCACCGCCGCTTCGGCAAGCCCAAGCGCAAGGGCGTGCCCGGCTGGAAGCTGTGGGGCAAACGCGCCGCTGTGTTTGTATTGTGGACATTTTCGATGCTGTTCTTCCGCATCGGCACCGGCCCGGGCCCCTCGGCTCTGGCCGACTGCGGCGTATATCTGGCCGGGCTGGGCCGCGGCTGGGCGCCCGGGCGGTTTGCCGCCGAGCTGTGGGGCGCCATCGCCGCCGGGTTCTATGCCAACAGCCTGATGCAGCTGGCATATCTGGCATTTCTGGCGTTTGGGCTGGCGGTGTGCTTTTACCTGGACGGGCAGCGCTTTTTCCGCTTTAAGGACAAGCCCGCCGAGGCCGTGCTGACCGGGCAGAAGCCCGCGGTGAAGTGGCTTTTGTACTATGCGCTGGTGCTGGGCATCCTGGCGGGGCTGATCGTCCAGAACGGCGGCTTCGGCACGGCCGCGGGCTTCGGCGCATACGCGAATTTCTGATCATTTAGGAGCATTTCCATGAAAAACATCTGCAAAAAACTGGCGCTGCTGGCCATCCCGGTGGGGCTGTATCTGGCGTTTTTCATCGTGTTTGAGCCAAACAACTATTTTGGGCTGAAACGCGCAGCCGGTTCTACCCAGCCGGTGGCCCGCGTCAGGGCATGGCAGGCCGACCCGGGCGAACATCTGATCCTGGGCGACAGCCGCCTGGCCCATTTCGACCTGGAGCTGGCGCAGCAGGCCTCGGGCAGACTGTGGCAGAACCTGGCGTTCGGCGGCGCTTCGCTGCGCGAGACCATCGACCTGGCCAACTATGTGCTGGACAGCGGCAGCCCTCCCAAAGAGCTGCTGGTGGGGCTGTCGTTCTACACGCTCAACGCCGGCTACGACACCGACCGCATGAGCGCGCTGCAGGATACGCTGAACAACCCTCTTGCGTACATCTTTAATCTGGAATACAATGTCAACGCCCTGACCGGCTTTACCAACTGGCTGGGCTGGCTGCGCCAGCGCGCCGCCGGGGCCACGGACCTGACCTGGGCCGAGGCGCAGGTCGAGCATGAGACCGCCGAATGGACGGCTGAGGACTATGTGGGCGCTGACGGCCAGCCGCTGGCTTTGCACCGCACGCTGGCCGAGTACCCGGCCGTGATCGCGCCCAAATGCCAGAACTGGCAGCTGAACACCGCCATGGTGCATAAGCTGGAAGCCCTGGCCGCCCGCTGCCAGGCCGAGGGCGTGCGGCTGACCATCGTGCTGCCGCCCATGGCGGACAATGTAAAGGCCGAGGTGTGCGACGTGTACGGCATCACCGGGGAGATGGAGGCCTTTCTGCCCACGCTGGCCGCCTGGCAGGACGCCTACGGCGTGACCGTGCTGGACTACGAGTGGGCCGGCCGGCCAGAGTTTGATGATGACCGGCAGTTCTACGACGGCTTCCACCTGGACACCACCTACGGCCTGCCCCAGTGGACGCAGCAGCTGTTTGGCGCGCTGCAAAATTGAGCCGCAGACAGACATAACAGACAAAGTCTCTTTGCGCCGGGCGGCGCAGCGGAACAAAAAAGGAGCGAACGTTCATGGCGCTGGATTTTCTGATCCTGTACGAACACACTGTGCGCGAGTATGAGAGCGACCTGTTGCTCAAGCTAGAGCTGGAGCGCCGCGGCTATACCTGCGAGATCCGGCAGCTGCTGGACCGCAAAAAGCTGAAGTATTTTACCTGGAAAAAGCCCAAAGTGCTGGTGGCAAGCTGCATGTACGACAACGAGGCCATCAACAGCCATGTGTACAACAACATCGGCCGCTGCGATAAGATCGTGAACCTGCACTGGGAGCAGATGCTCTCCGACGATCAGGAAGAGGGCGACTGGTTCAACATGAACGGCAACGCCAAAAAGTGCGTGCAGACCTGCTGGGGCCAAAAGACCGCCCTGCGGCTGCAGGCCCACGGCATGGAGGCCAAAAACACCCCCGTGACCGGCGCGGTGATGATGGATTTTCTGCGGCCGGAGTTTCAGGGCTATTACAAGGACAAGGCCGCTTTGTGCCGCGAGTTCGGCCTGGACCCGGCCCACAAACTGCACCTGTACATTTCGTCCTTCGGCTACGCCAGCATGACCGACGCCGAGGTGCAGGAGCTTTCCAAAATGGCGGGCACCGACTTTACCGGCTTTGCCCGTACCAACCGGGTCAGCATGGACGAAACGCTGCGCTGGTTTGACGAATACCTGGGCGCCCATCCGGAGGTGGAGCTGGTGTACCGCCGCCACCCCAGCGAATGGAACAGCGCCAGGCTGGACGCCCTGGCCAAAAAGCGGCCCAACTTCCACGTGATCTTCGCGGGCAGCGTCAAGGACTGGATCGTGGCGGCCGACAGCATTTCGATCTGGATGAGCACCGCCATCGCCGAAGTGTACATGGCCGGCAAAAGCTGCCATATCCTGCGGCCGGTGCCCATCGAGCACGAGTACGACCCCGTGATCTACAAGGACGCGCAGTACATCACCGACTACCCCGGCTTTGCCGCCGCCATGGCGCCGGCCGCCCCGCCGGACCCCATTGCCCGGGAGGTGATCGAGGGGTACTTTGACCCCTCGCCCGTGCCCGCCTACAAGCGCATGTGCGACCTGCTGGAGACCGTGTATAAAGAGCCGCCCCGCGACACGCCCATGGGCGAGGGCTTTACGCCCCATTTCAACGCGCTGAAATTTTTTGCGCTGTGGGGCGTGCACATCCTGCACTTTTTCCGGCTGGAGCCGAAAACGGTGTTTTTCTTCCACAAGGGCCTGGCGGATTTTGCCCAGCGCATCTACGGCTATGTGGACAAGGCCTATGTATCGCCTGCGCAGGCGCGGCAGATGGCAGAAAAGATCCGCCCGTATCTGCATTGAACCACCGCCCCGCCGGGCGGGGTATTTAATATAGCCGGTACAGCCCGCCGGCCGGCGGGCTGTACCGGCGCAAAGACGCATGAAAGG
>CAMFSB010000255.1 GCA_945982465.1 uncultured Faecalibacterium sp.
CTTTATCGGGGCGCAGCCTTGGTTTGGCTGCGCCGCACTGCCGGCAGCGTTACAGTTTGTTGATCTCATCCATAAACTGATCGAGGATGTTCTCCCCTGTCAGTTTGCGCACCGGCTGGCCGTGCACAAACAGCACCGCCTCGCCCTTGCCGCCCGCAATGCCGATATCGGCTTCGCGCGCCTCGCCCGGGCCGTTGACCACACAGCCCATCACCGCCACCTTGATGCTCTTTTTGCAGCCCTTGAGCCGCCGTTCCACCTCGTTGGCGATGGCTGTGCAGGGGTACTGGGTTCGGCCGCAGGTCGGGCAGGTGATCACCTCTGGCCCGGCCACCGGGAAGCCCACCGCCCGCAGGATGTTGTAGCCGGCTTCCACTTCCTTTTCCGGCTCGTCGGCCAGCGACACACGAATGGTATCGCCAATGCCCTCCAGCAGCATGCCGCCGATGCCCATACCGGATTTGAGCAGGCCCATCTGGTAGGTGCCCGCCTCGGTAACGCCCACATGCAGGGGGTAGTCCGTCCGGGCCGAAAGCTGGCGGTAGGCCTCCATCATGCGGGGCACATTGGAGCTTTTGATGGAGATGACAATGTTGTCGAAATCGTGTTTTTCCAGCAGATGTACATGGTACAGCGCGCTTTCCACCATGGCTTCGGGCACAGGCGCGCCGTATTTTGCCAGGATATGCTTTTCCCGGCGGCCGGCGGTGCCGCCGTTGCGCATGGGGTTGTTCTTTTGCCGGCATGCCAACGCCACCTGGCGCACATGGTCGGCGTCGCCGATGGTGCCCGGGTTGATGCGAATCTTATCCACCCCCGCGTCCACGCAGGCCAACGCCGCGCGGTAATCGAAATGGATATCGGCCACGATGGGGATGGAAACCGCCTGCTTCACCGCCGCCAGCACCTTTGCGTCGGCCGCCGACGGGCAGGTCACACGCAGGATCTGGCAGCCCGCCTGCTCACAGCGTTTTGCCTGGGCCACGTTGCCCTCCAGGTCCTCGATGGGCACATTGAGCATCGTCTGCACGGCAATGGGATGGTTGCCGCCGATGGTGAGATTGCCGATCGTTACTTCCCGCTTGATTTGACGCATACGTCTCTCCCCTTTACATTTGGCCTGTGGCCAGACGGATGATATCGTTGTAGGTGGCAAACAGCAGCAGCGCAAACAGCAGTGCAAAACCCAGAATGCTGGTATACTCCTGCACTTTGGAGGGCACCGGCTTTTTGGTAATGCCCTCCCAGATCAAAAACACCAGCTTACCGCCGTCCAGCGCCGGCAAAGGCAGCAGGTTCATGATGCCCAGGTTCACCGACAGCAGCGCCAGCAACGTGAGAAAATCGTCCAAGCCATAGCTGGCCGCCTGACCGATGGCCGACACGATGCCCACCGGGCCGGACAGGTCGTTGATGCTGCCGCGGCCGCGGACCAGATCCGCCAGCGAGGAAAACACGATCCGCCCATAGTACCGTTCGTAGTTGAAGGTTTCTTTCAGCACACGCAGCGGAGTCTTTTTCAGGCCGTAGACCACAAAATTCAGTGCCATGTGGGTGCTGCCGCTGTCGTCCTGCCAGGTATCGAACTGCACGTTTTTCAGCTCCAGCGTTTCGCCCCCTCGGCGCACCGTAAAGTCCGCCGTGTAGTTTTCGGTGCGGGACAGCTCGTATACGATGTCGTCGGCCACATAGCAGGTGCGGCCGTTCACCGCCAGGATCTCATCCTCCGGCTGCAGGCCGGTCTGGCCGCACAGCGCGCCCTCCTCAATGGAATACACGATGCGGCTGGTCAGCGCGTCCAGCCGGCACCTCAGTGCCAGAAGGACCAACAACGCCAGCACAAAGTCCACGGCCGCGCCCGCCGCCACCGTGATAAACCGCCGTGCCACACTTACTTCGTTGAACGGCCTGCCGGTGCGCTGCTCCGGCGGGATGGGGTTATAGTCATCCTCCTCGGGCGGCCGCTCCGCGTCCCGGCGGGCCTGCGCCTGCTTTTGAGCCGCATCGGCCTCGGCGCTGTCCTCGCCTTCCATCGCCACAAAGCCGCCGATGGGCAGCAGCCGCAGGCTGTACTGGGTGCCCTTGATGATCTTTTTGAACAGGGCCGGCCCCATCCCGATGGAAAATTCATTGACCTGGATGCCGCTGAGCTTGGCGCAGACAAAATGACCTGCCTCGTGGAACAGGATCATAACGCCAAACGCAAACACCGCGGCAATAAAGGTGATGATCACTGACATTGCATTCTCGCTTTCAAAATAGGATTTCCGCGCGGGCCATGGGCGGGCACTCAGGCTGCAGCAGCGAGCCGCGGGCCTGCTGCCAGGCGCTTCGGGCGGGCACCGGGTTTGGCCCGGTTTGCGCCTTGTTTATTCACACATGGGCGCGCACATAGGCACGGGCCATGCGGTCGCACTCGTACACATCGGCCAGCGTGTAGCCGCCGCCGAAGGCATCGCTGTCCACCACGCCCTCCACCAGACGGCCGATATCCAAAAAGCCGATCTCATCCTGCAAAAACAGGCGGACGGCCTCCTCGTTGGCGCCGTTGGCCGCGCAGGGGCCAAGCCCGCCCTTGGCAATAGCCTTTTTACAGGCCGCCCTGGAGCGCACGGTCGCCTCAACGGCCACCTCACAGGGCAGCAGGTTCCGGGCGGCAAACTCCAGTTCGGGCGCCCCGCCGGGCACACGCTGCGGCCAGGTCAGGGCGTACTGGATCGGAATGCGCATATCCGGCACGCCCAGCTGCGCAAGGATCGAGTTGTCGGCAAACTGCACCGCCGAATGGATGATGCTCTGCCGCTGCACAACGATCTGGATCTTTTCGGGGGGCAGGCCGAAAAGCCACACCGCTTCGATCAATTCCAGGCCTTTATTCATCAGCGTGGCGCTGTCGATGGTGATCTTTGCGCCCATGTTCCAGTTGGGATGCTTGAGGGCGTCGGCCTTGGTCTTGCCCCGCAGCTCTTCGGTCTTCATGCCGAAGAAGGGGCCGCCGGAGGCCGTCAGCAGGATCTTGGTCAGGCTCTTGGCACTCTCCTTATCCTGCAGGCACTGGAAGATGGCCGAGTGCTCACTGTCCACGGGCAGCAGCTTGACGCCGTGCTTTGCCACAGCCTGGGTGACGAGATGGCCTCCGGTGACGAGGCTTTCCTTGTTGGCGAGGGCCAGGTCATGGCCGCTCTCGATGGCGGCAAGGCTTGCTCCGAGGCCCGCGCTGCCTACCACGCTGTTCAGCACCACGTCCGGGCCGTCCATCGCGGCGAGGGCCAGGAGTCCCTCCGGGCCGGTCAGGAGGCTGGGTGCATCGGCGCGG
>CAMFSB010000256.1 GCA_945982465.1 uncultured Faecalibacterium sp.
GGGGGGGTTGGTGTGGTGGGTGGGGGTGTGTTTGGTTTTTGGGTGGTGTGGTGGGGTGGGGTGTGGTTGTGTGGGTGTGTTTGGGTGTTGGGTGTTTGTTTTTTGTTTTTGGGGTGGTTTTTGGTGTGGGGGGGGTGGTGGATGGTGTACTTCTGCTCGGCCAGCGCCAACAGCATGATGCCCGCCACCACAGCGAACAGCAAAAGGTAGCTGACATGCGCCTTACCCGCCGTGCGCGCCGACGAATACAGCACGCTGGCCACCACCAGATACAAAATGCCGCCCACAGCGCCCATCAGGTTGATGATGGCGTTGGCCTTGCTGCGCAGGGGCTTGGGGGTCACATCCGGCATCAGGGCCACGGCCGGGCTGCGGTAGGTGCCCATGGCCACCAGCAGGCAGCACAGCACCGCCACAAACGCCGCCAGTTTGGCGGTGTTTGGCGCGTTGAAATAACTGTCGTCCAGCAGCGGCAGCAGCAGCATCAGCACCACGGCAGCCAGCGTGCCGCCCAGAATAAACGGCTTGCGGCGGCCCATGCGGGACTTGCACCGGTCCGAAAGGCCGCCGAACAGCGGCAGTAAAAACAGCGCCAGCACGTTGTCCGCCGCCATGATCACGCCGCTGAGCGTTTCGCTCATATGGAAGGTGTTGGTCAAAATCAGCGGGATCACGCTGTTGTACATTTGCCAGAACGCGCAGATGGAAAGGAATGCAAAGCCCACCAGGACTGTGCGCTTGGTATCCAGTTTCATAAGTGGCCTCCTTTGTGCGGCAATATACCGCCTTGTGCTTTAAATTATAATCTTTTTGCCGGCTTTGTCTATCATTTTACTGTTTTGTATGATAAAATCAGAGTAAATTCCGCGCAAAATGCACAAAGGCGGCCGCCGCGGGCCGCCCGCTTTGAAACAAGGGAGAAAACCACTATGAAACAGAGCATCTGGAACGATCTGGGCGTGACCACCTCGCTGCTGGGGTTTGGCTGCATGCGTTTTCCGGTAAACGCTGAGGGCAAGATCGACGAAGCACAGGCTTCCGCCATGCTGGAGGCCGCCCGCGCCGCCGGGGTCAATTATTTTGACACCGCGTGGCCCTACCACGGCGGCGACAGCGAGCGTTTTTTGGGCCGCTTTTTGCAGCGCTGGCCCCGCGACAGCTACTATCTGGCCACCAAGATGCCCGGTTTTGGCGATATGACGCTGGAAAAGGCCAAGGAGACCTTTGCCGAGCAGTGCCGCCGTTTGCAGACCGATCACTTTGATTTTTACCTGATGCACGCCATGAGCCGGCAGCGGTACCAGCTGTTCAAGGAGCAGGGCATTCTGGACTGGTGCGCCCAGCTGAAAGCCGAGGGGCGCATCCGGTATCTGGGCTTTTCGTTCCACGATGACTACGAGGTGTTTGAGCAGATCCTGAACGACCGGCCGTGGGATTTCTGCCAGATCCAGTACAATTACATGGACACCGACACCCAGGCCGGCGACAAGGGTTATGCCCTGGCCGAGGCGCGTGGCATCCCCGTGATCGTGATGGAGCCGGTCAAGGGCGGCACGCTGGCGGCGCTGCCCGACCAGGCCGCCGCCCCGCTGCGCGCACTGCGGCCCGATGCCAGCCTGGCCAGCTGGGCGCTGCGCTGGGTGGGCAGCCACGCCAACGTGAAAATGATCCTTTCGGGCATGAGCAGCATGGAGCAGGTGCGGGATAACCTGGCCACCTTTGCCCGCTTTGAGCCGCTGAGCGACACCGAGCAGGCCGCCCTGGCCAAAACCAAAGCCATCCTGCTCAGCCGCGTGCGCAACGGCTGCACGGCCTGCCGCTACTGCATGCCCTGCCCCGCCGGGGTGGATATTCCCGGCAGCTTTTCGGTCTGGAACAGCTTTGGCATGTATCAGGACGCCGCCGGCGCCCGCCGGCGCTGGGCCGCCATGGACGAAAGCAAAAAGCCGCTCAACTGCGTCAAATGCGGCAAATGCGAGAGCGTCTGCCCGCAGCAGCTGCCCATCCGCACCCATCTGGCGCAGGTGCAGGCGGAACTGGACGCGCTGTAACCGCCGGCCCGCGCCGGCAATCACGTTTTGAGCAAAGCGAGGTCATACGATATGGTCACAGTCACACTGGGTTCCACCGGCATCACGGTGAACAAAAACGGCTTTGGCGCGCTGCCGGTGCAGCGCATTCCCACTGGGGACGCGGCATACCTGCTGCGCAAGGCCTACGACGGCGGCATCCGCTTTTTTGATACCGCCCGCGCCTACACCGACAGCGAAGAAAAGCTGCACGCCGCGTTCGGCGGCATGCGCGAGCAGGTGTTCATCAGCACCAAAACCGCCGCCACCACGGTGGAGGACCTGCGCCGGGATCTGGAAACTTCCCTCTCCTACTTGGGCTACATTGATATCTACCAGTTCCACAACCCGGCATTCTGCCCCAAGCCCGGCGACGGCACCGGCCTGTATGAGGAGATGCTCAAAGCCAAGGCCGAGGGCAAGATCCGCCACATCGGCATCACCAACCACCGGTTGAGCGTAGCCCGGGAGGCCGTGGAGAGCGGCCTGTACGAGACCCTGCAGTTCCCGTTCTGCTACCTGGCCAGCGAAAAGGACATTGAACTGGTGGAGCTGTGCCGGCAGAACAACATGGGCTTTATCGCCATGAAAGGGCTTTCGGGCGGGCTGATCACCAACAGCCGCGCCGCCTATGCGTTTATGGCCCAGTACCCCACGGTGCTGCCCATCTGGGGCGTGCAGAAGGAGCGGGAGCTGGACGAGTTTTTAAGCTATATCCCCGACCCACCCGCCATGACCGACGAGCTGCGCGCGGTGATCGAGCACGACCGGGCCGAGCTTTCGGGCGGGTTCTGCCGCGGCTGCGGCTACTGCATGCCCTGCCCCGCCGGCATCGAGATCAACAACTGCGCCCGCATGAGCCTGATGGTGCGCCGCAGCCCCACGGCCTACTGGCTCGGCCCCGAGGGGCAGGCCAAGATGAAGAAGATCGAGGACTGCCTGCACTGCGGCAAGTGCCGGTCCAAGTGCCCCTACGGGCTGGACACCCCCGCCCTTTTGCAGGAAAACTACGAGGATTACAAGGCCATCCTGGCCGGCAAGGTCAAGGTGACGCCGTAAGTACGGCGTTTCGGCCTTTTTCCTCCGCGGCCAGCGGCGGCCCTCCTGAAAGCAGAGCCGCGCTTTGATATGCAAAATGCCCCCGCCCGGGCCGGGAACACCGGCCACCGCGCGGGGGCATTTTTGTTGATATAGCAGGCGCTTGCCTTACCGGGTGGGGATATACAGC
>CAMFSB010000257.1 GCA_945982465.1 uncultured Faecalibacterium sp.
CCGCAAGGTGGTGGAAAAGCAGGGCGAGTTCACCAAGACCCTGAACCTGTACATCGCCGCAGTCATTCTGGTCTAGGCCCTGGGCTTCAACTCGGTGGGCGGCATCACCTTTGCGGTGCTGGGCGTTTCCATCAACCTGTCGGGCCTGGCCATCGCGGCCATCCTGGGCATCCTGCTCAACGCGCTGCTGCCCGGCAATGACTACGAGTTCGATGCCGACAAAAAAGAGGGCGAGGGCGCCAGCCTGCGCGTCTGAGTGTTCGGCCCTGCCGGAACAAACAATAGAATCAACGGCTCCGCCGCGGGCGGGGCGCTGATCCGGATCCCCCGCATGGGTATGCCCATGCGGGGGATCTTTTGCTTTGTAAGCGCGAAGCGCGGCCTCGGTGAAAAATTTGACTTTGAATGCCCGGATTCTCTTGTTTTGCACGGCGGGGTGTACTATAATAATACAGTATGGCCGCACCGGGGCGCTTCTGGCAGAGCGTTTGCCGCAAAGGTCCGGCCAGACAGGGAAATGTGATATAAACTGAGTGGAGGAACAATGGCTATGGCAGACTATTTTGCAATGAGCACCGATGAGTTGCTGGCAGAACAGCAGGAGCTGCGCGCGGAATTTCTGAAGTATAAAAACATGGGGCTGAAGCTGAACATGTCCCGCGGCAAGCCCTGCACCGAGCAGCTGGATCTTTCCAAGCAGATGCTCAAGATGGACAATTACATCGGCGAGGACGGCTCGGACGCCCGCAATTACGGCATGCTGGAGGGCATGCCGGAGGCCCGCCGCTTTTTTGCCGAGCTGCTGGGCGTGGATAAGGACGAAGTGATCGTGGGCGGCAACTCGTCGCTGCAGCTGATGTATTATCTGATCGACCTGGGCTGGCGGCAGGGCTTTGTGGATTCGCCCCGGCCCTGGCGGCACTACAACTGCCTGAAGTTTTTGTGCCCGGTGCCCGGCTACGACCGGCACTTCCGCGTGACGGAATACTTTGGCTTCCAGATGATCAACATTCCCATGACCGAGACCGGCCCGGACATGGATATGGTGGAGGAACTGGTCAAAAAGGACGACACCATCAAGGGCATCTGGTGCGTGCCGGTGTATTCCAACCCGGACGGCTATACCTACTCGGCCGACACGGTGCGCCGCCTGGCCCGGATGGAAACCGCCGCCAGCGATTTCAAGATCATCTGGGATAATGCGTACATTGTCCACCACCTGACCGATGAGATCTGCGAATGCCCCAGCATCCTGTACGAATGCCAGAAGGTGGGCCATGCGGAGCGCCCGCTGATCTTCTGCTCCACCAGCAAGATCACCTATCCGGGCGCGGGCGTGGCGGCTTTGGCGGCCAGCGAGCGCAGCATCCAGTACATTTCCAAAAACATGGTGCCCATGATCATCAGCTTTGACAAGATGAACCAGCTGCGCCATGTGCAGTACCTGAAAAACAAGGCCGGCGTGCTGGAGCACATGAAAAAGCACCGCGCGATCCTGGCGCCCAAGTTCGATCTGGTCAAGCGCACCTTTGACGAGCAGGTCGGCCCGTGCGGCAAAATTGCCCGCTGGACCAACCCCAAGGGCGGCTACTTCATCAGCCTTTACCTGCAGGAGGGCTGCGCCAAGCGCACCGTCCAGCTGTGCAGGGAGGCGGGCGTGATCCTGACCGACGCGGGCGCTGCGTATCCCTACGGCCTTGACCCCAAAGACAGCCACCTGCGCATCGCACCGACCTATCCCTCGCTGGAGGAGCTGGCCACCGCCAGCCGTCTGCTGACGATCTGCGCCCGGCTGGCGACGGTCGAGATCCTGTTGAAAAACAAGGGGTGACCCTTGTATACGAACCGGACTGCCGCAAGGCGGCCCGGTTCAAATGAATTTGGAGGTTCCCACACCATGAAAACCAAGGGCAGAGCCTGGCATCTTATTCTGGCCGTTGTGCTGATCCTGTCGTTTGCGTATACGGCCTTTTTCGGCGTCAAAACGCAGTATGGCGACATCACCACGACCTACATCAAGGGGGCAGGCGACATCCGCTTCGGCGTGGATATCAAGGGCGGCGTGAATGTATCGTTTGTGCCGGCCGATGGCTATGACGCCACTGCCGAACAGCTGGACGCGGCTGAACTGGTGATCACCAATCGTCTGGTAGCGCTGAATATCACGGATTACGAGATCTATGTGGACGAAAGCGACGACCGCATCATTCTGGAATTTCCGTGGCGGTCGGACGAGACCGACTTTGACCCCGAAGCAGCCATTGATGAAATCGGCACCACGGCGTATCTGGCCTTCCGCGAGGGCAGTACTGCCGATGGCGCGCTGATCCTGGACGGCTCCATGGTCAGCTCGGCCACAGGCGCGTACGGCCCGGTGGACAGCAGCTCCTCTGCGGGCGAATACTACGTTGCGCTGGAGTTTTCCGATGAGGGCGCCGCGGCGTTTGCGGACGCCACGATCCGTGTACCGGCTGAGTGCGGCGTGTTCATAATTTGGCTGGACGATGAAAACATCAGCACGGCCTCAGTTCGCACTGCGATCTCAGAAGTCAAGGCGATCATCACCGGCTCCACATCTGATGCCTTCACGCAGGAGGAAGTGGTCACGCTGGCCCGGCAGATCAATTCCGGCGCGCTGCCCTTTGCGCTGCGGGTGGACGGCTATTCCACCATCAGCCCGTCTTTGGGCGAAAACAGCCTGGAAGCCATGGTGCTGGCCGGCGTGATCGCGTTTGCGCTGATCTTTGTGCTGATGACGGTGCTGTACCGTCTGCCCGGCTTTTTGGCCTGCATTGCGCTTTTGGGGCAGGTGGCAGGCACGCTGGCCTTTGTTTCGGGCTATTTTGCGGTGTTTCCCAGCTTTACGCTCACGCTGCCCGGCATTGCGGGCATCATTCTGGCCATCGGCATGGGCGTGGACGCCAACGTGATCACGGCCGAGCGCATCAAAGAGGAGCTTGCCAACGGCAAGAGCCTGGACGGCGCGCTGAAAGCGGGCTTCCAGCGCGGCTGGACGCCGATTCTGGACGGCAACGTGACTATTGTGATCGTGGCGCTGGTTCTGATGGGCGCGTTCGGCCCCACCGACAGCCCCATCGCCAAGCTGCTGACGCCGGTGTTCTTTGCGTTCGGCCCGTCCACAGCGGGCACCATCTACGCCTTTGGCTATACGCTGCTGGTAGGCGTGCTGCTGAACTTTGTGTTCGGCGTGTTCGCGGCCCGCACCATGATCCGCGGCGCTGCGTCGATCAAGGCGCTGCGCGAGCACTGGGTGGACGGCGCCCGGTCGGCCGGGC
>CAMFSB010000258.1 GCA_945982465.1 uncultured Faecalibacterium sp.
GTCCCACCGGCGCCGCTGGCGGCCGGCGCACGGTCCGGCGGGATTCCGCAGGGCCGGAGGCCTCGGGCGTGCCGCTGACGCTGGAAGTGCGCGACAGCACCGGCACCGTGCAGTGCGGCTCCGCCGTCCCCGGGCAGAATACGGAGTTCCGCCTGCCGGCCGGCGCCCGCAGTGCGGTGGTACGGCTGTATGAGGGCGCCTGTGACTACGGGCATCTACTGGCAGTGGGCGCGCCGGTGTATCTGGGGGGAGGAAACGCGCAATGAGACGCTTGTATTACACGCTGGGCCGCAGCAAATTTTGGGAATATATCCTGTGCGCGGCGTTTCTGCTGGTCTTTTATGGGCCGCTGCTGAATATGGCGCTGCTCTCCTTTGCCGGGGATTATGAATACCCCGACATGGTGCCGCGCACCTATGGCCTACGCTGGTGGGAATATGTGCTCACCAAGGCGCAACTGGTCAACTCCATCGGCACGTCGCTGGTGTTGGCCGTAACGGTCACGCTGCTTTCGCTAGCGATTTGCCTGCCGGCGGCCTACGCCATTGCCCGGTTCCAGTTCAAAGGGCGGAGCCTGGTGCGCCTGAGCTTCCTTTTAACCAACGCCTTTCCCAAAATGGGCATCTACACGGCGATGGCGGTGATTTTTTACAAGCTGAACCTGATCGGTACCTTTACCGGCGTGGTGCTGGTGCACATCGTCAACACCATGATGTTCATGGTGTGGATTCCCAGCGGCTCGTTCCGCACGGTGCATATCCAGCAGGAGGAGAGCGCCCGCGATGTGGGCGCGGGGCCGGTGCGCACCTTCTTTTCCATCACGCTGCCCATGGCCAAGCCCGGCATCATCGTGGCCGCGCTGTACACCTTTCTCGGCTCGATGGAGGAGGCGCAGGGCTCGCTGCTGATTGGCCTGCCCAATGTGCATACCATGCCCAGCGAGTTGTACGGCATCATCATGTCGTTCCCCGACACGGCCGGCGCGGTGTTCGCGCTGATCCTGCTGGTTCCGTCGATCCTGCTGCTGATCGTTTTCCGCAAGTATCTCAGTGCTGATGCACTGTCCAACGGACTGAAAATGTAAATGTCTGCTGCATCCGGGGAGGTTATTCAGAAATGCAAGCCAACACATCCAATGTTAAACTGGAGATCCAGGGCCTGACCAAGCGCTTCAGCGCCACGGAAGGCGTGGTCGACATCAATCTGCAGGTCTACGAAAATGAACTGCTCACGCTGCTGGGCCCTTCGGGCTGCGGTAAAACCACCATCCTGCGTTCCATCGGTGGATTCCATTCCATCGACGCGGGCCGCATCCTGCTGGACGGAGCTGAGATCCAGCACCTGCCGCCGGAACGGCGGCCCACCGGCATGGTGTTCCAAAGCTACAACCTGTGGCCGCACATGACCATTTACGAAAACATGGCGTTTGGCCTGAAGCTGCGCAAAACACCCCCCGCCGAGCGGGACGCCATGATCGCAGATATGCTTCGGCTGGTGAACATGGAGGGCACAGAGAAAAAATACCCCGCGCAGCTTTCGGGCGGGCAGCAGCAGCGTGTGGCCATTGCGCGGTCGCTGGTGCGCAAACCCGCGCGGCTGCTGCTGGACGAGCCGTTTTCTGCTCTGGACGCCAAGATCCGCGCCCAGATGCGCGAGGAGCTGAAACGCATCCAGCGCGAGACCGGCCTGACAGTCATTTTTGTTATTCACGATCAGGAGGAGGCGCTGGCCATCTCCGATCGGGTCGCCGTTATGCAGAAGGGCCGCATTGAGCAGCTGGGCACCGCGGCTCAGGTGTACGACGCGCCGGTTAATCGTTTTGTAGCCGGTTTTATCGGTGAGATGAACTTCATCGAGCAGCCCGATGCCACGCTGGCTGTACGCCCGGAAAATCTGGCGCTGACCCCGGCCGGGGGCGAGGGCATGGCCCGCGTCACCACCATCATGCAGCTGGGCCATTACACCCAGGTGCTGCTCGCCTGCTCCGACGGCCGGCAGCTCAAGGCGTATGTCCAGCGCGAACAACTGCAGGGCCTGGCCGTGGGCCAGGCGGTGGATTACCGCTGCCTGCATGCCGTCCGCTACGACCGGCAGGAGCAACCCGCCTGACAAACCGGCCCTACAGGCCGTTTGGAATACAGGCCGCGCCGCAAGGCGGGCCGCGCTGCAATGGGCAGCGCTTGCAGAAAACAAACCCACACAGGCGGCCGCCCAAAACAAGATGGCCGCGGAAACAGCGGGCCGCTCCGGGCTGCCCGCAAAAACAGGAGGAATGTTGTATGATGAACGCGAAAAAAATTTCCCGCCGCAATTTTATCAAGCTGGTGGGCGCATCGGGCGCCGCCATGGGTCTGGCTGCCTGCGGCAGCCAGGGCCAAAGCAGCGGTGCCGCCTCTGCAAATGTCCCCACCGTGACGATCTGGGGCAGCGGCGGCCAGGAAGTGCGTGACGCGCTGCAGGCCATTGCCGATGCGCACAACGCCGACCCTGATTACAATACCAAAGCCCGCGTGGAGGTGCAATTTGTGGTGTCCGGCACCAGCGAACAGAGCCTGGCTGACGGTCTGGCCGCCGCGTATCAGGCGGGCGAGACCGAAACGGATTTTGATATCATCGCTCTGGACGACAGTGCTATTTCGGGCATTCTGGCCCAGACCAGTGCAGACTTTTTTATCCCCATCGACACGAGCCGGATCCCCAACTACCAGAACCTGCTGTTCAAAGACAACATTGTGGGCGACACCTTTGTGCCCTACCGCGGCACCTGTGTGATGCTGGCCTACAACTCCGAAACGGTACCCAACCCGCCCAAGACCCCGGAACAGCTGTTCCAGTGGATACGCGAAAACCCGGGCCGCTTTACCTACTGCGACCCCGCCACCGGCGGTGCGGGCTATACCTTTGTGACCACCGCCATTTATAACCAGCTGCCCGATGAGGCGCGTATGTCGCCTGATACCAAGTGGGAGACCGAGCACACCGCTGAGTGGGACAACGCATTCGACCTGATGGCTGAGCTGCATCCCTATTTGTACCAGACCGCCGGCAAGGTGCAGTACCCCATGAAGAACGCCGGCTCGCTGGATCTGCTGGCCACCAAGCAGGTGGATATGACCCCGGCCTTTGTCAACATGGTTCTGAGCCAGAAAAACATGGGCACCATGCCGGAATGCATCAAGCTGCAGCAGCTGGAACCGGGCTTTTCGGGCGCGCTGGCAGGCTTCTGCATCCCCACCATTGCCAAGGACAAGGAGGCAGCCCTGTCGGTGATCGACTACTATCTG
>CAMFSB010000259.1 GCA_945982465.1 uncultured Faecalibacterium sp.
TCGGAAAGGGGGAGAACCCATGAAGCAAAGCCTGTACCCGGAGCTTTCAAAAAATCTGTCCGTTTTTGAAAGCATGTTTGGCACTTCGGTGGATTATTATGCAAAACAGATCCAGATCAAAGGCAAAGCCGCTGCCATCCTGATGTTCGACGGCATTACCAGCATGGATATGCTGTGGACGATTTTTCTGGACGCTGTTTCCCACAGCGCGCCGTTCCGCGGGGAGGGCGCCGCGCCCTATTCGGGCGAGGAGATCTTTGATATTCTGATGAACCGGTCGGATATTCCCGCGGAAAGCGATCCGGTCGCGGACTTTTCCACGGCGGTCGAAAAGCTGACCGGCGGACTGGCGATCTTTCTGGTGGACGGCTGCAGCCGCGGCATGGCCTTTTCGGTGCAAAGCATGAAGTATCGCTCGGTATCCGAACCGGCCGCCGAAGGGAACATCCGCGGTTCGCGCGAGGGGTTTTCCGACCTGCTGCGGGTCAACATCAGCCTGCTGCGGCGGCTGATCCGAACGCCCGACCTTGCGATCGAGGCCGAGCTTGCGGATACCGCCACACGGACCGAATACGCTGTGTGCTACCACAAAGGCCGGGCGGATCAGCGGATGATCAAAGAACTGAAACGGCGGCTCCGGCAGGCGACCCCGGCTGTGCTGCTGGATTCCAGCTATTTTATCCCCTGGTTGTGCCCGGCCAGGCTGCGGCTGTTCACACCGGCCGGCTACACCGAGCGCCCGGCGGTTGCCGCGGCCAAGATCTGCGAGGGCAAAGCGGTAGTGCTGGTAAACGGCAGCCCGTCGGCCCTGATCGTGCCGTGCGGGTTTTCGGAAAATTTTGACTGCCTGGATGATTACGGCGGCACAGCGTATTTTGCCTCGTTTATCCGCATATTGAAATATTTTTCCTTTTATTTGACCATTTTGTTCCCGGGGGCGTTTGTGGCCGCCGCCGTGTATACGCCGGAGCTGATCCCGCCGGCTATCCTGTATAAGATCGCCGCAGCGGAAAAAGCAACGCCGATGCCCCTGTTTGCAGAAATGCTGTTGGTCATTGTGCTGCTGGAGGTGATCCGGGAGGCGGGCCTGCGCATGCCGCAGTCGCTGGGGCATTCGGTCAGCCTGGTAGCCGCCCTGATCGTGGGGGACGCAGCCATCAGTACCGGCATTTTAAGCACGCCCTGCATCATCGTGGCATCTGTTACCTCGATCGCCATGTTCCTCACGCCCTCTTTGTACGAGCCGGCCACGGTGCTGCGCATGCTGTTTTTGCTGGCAGGGGGGCTGGCAGGGCCGGCGGGCATTGCGTTTGGTGTGGTGGCCCTGACGCTGAGCGTCTCCGGCATCGGGCTGTTCGGCATCCCGTACACGGCGCAGACGCTGCCCTTTACCCGCCGGGCGTTCCGGGATGGCATCATCCGGGAGAATTACCGGGTGCTTTCCGGCCGGCCTTATACGATTTGGGAGGAAGGAACCGATGGAAACAACGGCAGCAAAAACTGAATGGCTCGGCGTGGGTACGCTGGCAGCGTCGGTTTTGTGCGAAAGCATTTATAACGGCATGCGGTATCCGCAGGGGTTCACCGCCCGCAGCTTTGTGTTTGCGGGGGCTGCCGCGGCGCTGGCAGCCGGGGCGCTGATCGTTCTGTTCCGTGCGCTGGCAGCACAGGTGTGGCTGCGCACAGCCTCAGCCTGGCTGTGCGCGGCCGCGGCGGCAGTGGCGGCGGGCCAGACGGTGGTGCAGGCGCTGGGGCTTTTGGGGCAGACTTTTTCCGGCACGGCGGGGTGGCTGCTGGCGTTTTTTGCCGCGGCAGCCCTGTGGCAGGCCGATGGGCACATGCTGGACAGCACCGGCTGGGTGCTGCGCCGGCTGGCTGCGGCAGCGGCTGTTTTGCTGCTGGCGGGCGTTTGGCAGCAGCTTGCGTGGCAGAACCTTTCCTTTGGCTGGCAGGCCGGGGCGCAGGGCGCGGCGGGGCTGTTCCATTTTTACCCGGAGTATCTGGCCTTGCCGTTTTTTGTGCAGCGCAGCCTGCGCGGGCGGGCAGGGCTGCTGCCGCTGCTGGATTACGGCGTGTGCGCCGGCTTTGCGCTGCTGAACGAGCTGGTGTTTGGCGCTGCACTGGCACAGCGCTTGTCAGAGGGGGAACTGCTGCGTGCCTGGGGGCTGGGGATCTTTTCCCGTTTTGATTCGTTTTTGCTGCTGATCTGGCTGATGCTGGCGTTGCTGCGCGTGGCGGTGCTGGCGTATCTTGCGCGGAACGCCGTGCGGCAGGCGGGAAAGGGGGCTGTGGCGGAATGAACCATCTTCATGCGTCCAAAATGATCCTGCTGGCGGCGGCTGTGCTGGCGCTGCTATGCAGCTCCCGCCAGCAGCGGCTTGCGAAAAAGAGCTTTGTACGCGCGGTATTGCTCGAGGAAAACGCCGCAGGCTGCAGTGTGGGTCTGCTGTATCAGGATGTGGCGGCTTCGGCCGACGCCTCCGAGGCGGGCGAGCAGCTTCGCATCGTGACCGGGCAGGGCGCTTGTTTGCCTGAAGCGTTCGACACAGCGGAGCGCAGGCTGCCCGAATACGCCGATTATAAGCTGTGCGATTGTACGATCCTGTGCGGGGTGTGGGACGGTGGTATTCTGCGGCAATACCAGGAGCTGCTGCTTTCGCAAAGTGCGCAGGGGCGGCTTTCCGCTTGGCTGTATGCCTGCGGCGAAACGGTGGACACTCTGGCGGATTGTGCTGAACAGCAGGATGACTTTACAGCCGAATGGATGGATGAGCTGGTGCGACAAAAGGCCTTGTGTCCGCGGCTGTACAGCGTCAGCCAGCCGGCGGCGGTGGTGCCGCGGCTGACCGTGGAAAAACAGATGCCCGGCCGCTGGTGCCAAGGGGCGGTGCTGCTGTGCGCTGAAACCGGTGCGCAGGCATTGGATGAAAACGCGGCCCAGATGCTTTGGCTGCTGCTCGGGCGCAAAGGGCAGCGCAGGTTTTTGCTGGACGGCGCGCAGGTGGTGCTGAACGACGGCCGGATCGAGCGCACCGCGCAAACGGAGGGCGTCTGTGTCCAGGTATGGGCCACCCTGAACGGCAGTGGCCAAAGCCTTGACGGGACCGCTGCCCGGCTGGAAGCCTTGGCACAGCAGACGCTGGCGGCCTGCGGCGAAGCGGGCCGGTATCTGCTGGGGGCGGACGCTGTGAGCGCAATGGCCGGTGCACCAGCGCAGGCGGCCGCCGTCCGGGGCGAGAGCCGGCGGCCGCGGGACCGCACCTTGGGGCACAAAAGCG
>CAMFSB010000260.1 GCA_945982465.1 uncultured Faecalibacterium sp.
CCGCGGCCCAGCTCGTCCCGCTTGAGCAGGGTATCTTGCAGGTTTTTGAATTCACTATGAGTGGTCAGCAGGCCGCCGGCCACATCATCGGCCGGGTGCTGGATGGGGCAGAAGTCGTAGATCTCGTAGGTATCGGGCACCACGACCATACCGCCCGGGTGCTGGCCGGTGGTGCGCTTAACACCGGTGCAGCCCAAAGTCAGCCGGTTTTCCTCGGCGTGGTTTACGGTGCGGCCCCGTTCTTCCAGATACTTGCGCACATAGCCATAGGCTGTCTTATCCTGCAAGCCGGACACCGTGCCCGCCTTGAACACGTTGGCCTTGCCAAACAGCTCCTCGGTATAGCGGTGCACGCAGCTTTGGTATTCGCCCGAAAAGTTCAGGTCGATATCCGGTTCCTTATCTCCGTAAAAGCCCAAGAAAGTTTCAAACGGGATATCGTGGCCGTCCACCAGCATTTTCTGCCCGCAGACCGGGCAGTTTTTGTCCGGCAGGTCAAAGCCGTCGCCCACACTGCCGTCGGTGATCCATTCGCTGTACTTGCAATGGGGGCAGCGATAATGGGGCGGCAGGCTATTCACTTCGGAAATGCCCGAAAAGTGCGCCACCGCCGACGAACCCACCGAGCCGCGGCTGCCTACCTGGTAGCCGCCCGCGTTGGAGTAGGCCACCAGCTTGACGGCAATCACATACAGCACTGCGTAGCCGTGGCCGCAGATGGAATCCAGCTCCTTTTGCAGCCGGGCCTTGACCAGTTCGGGCAGCGGGTCGCCGTAGTCCTCCTTGGCCCGCTTCCAGGTGGCGCTGCGCAGCTGCTCCACCGCGCCCTCGATGCTGGGCGGATAGGTGCCACGCGGGATGGCGCGCAGATTACCGTCGATGGACGCGGCGATCTTGCGCGGGTTTGTAACCACGATCTCATAGGCTTTCGCCTTGGGCAGATAGCTGAACTGGCGCAGCATATCGTCGGTGGTGCGGAAAAACAGCGGCGGCTGGTTGTCCGCGTCCTTGTAACCATTGCCGGCCTGCAGCACCGCGCGATAAATGGCATCCTCCGGCTCCTGAAAATGCACGTCGCCCGTGGCAATGACCGGCTTGTGCAGATCCTCGCCCAGCCGGATCACCGTGCGGTTGAACTCCTTGATGGTCTCCTCGCTGGGCACCTTGCCCTCGCGCACCATATACAGGTTGTTGCCCAGCGGCTGCACTTCCAGCACATCGTAGTAGGCGGCGATCTTTTTCAGTTCCTCGTAGCTGCGGCCCTCGACGATAGCACGGTAAAGCTCACCTGCTTCACAGGCCGATGTCAGAATCAGCCCCTCCCGGTACTGGTTCAGCAGGCTGCGGGGCACGCGCGGCTTTTTGAAAAAGTTGTTCACATGCGCTTCGCTGACGATCTTGTACAGGTTTTTCAGGCCGATCTGGTTTTTGACCAGCAGGATCAGGTGGTAGTATTTCTTTTTCAGCACCTCTTTGTTGCCGCCGAGCCCCGTGTTGATCTGGCTGGCAAGGGTGACCTCCCGTTCTTCCAGATCCTTGAGCATCACACAGAAGATGCGGCCCAACGCGGCCGCGTCCTCATCGGCGCGGTGCGCCTCATAAGCGGGCAGTTCCAGGTGTTTGGTGATGTTGGTCTGCTTATAGTTACCAAGGCCCGGGTACATGGTTTGGGCAACGGTGAGCGTATCGATATAGGTGGGGTCAAAGGCGATGCCGCTGCGCGCAGCGGCCGCCCGCAAAAAACGGATGTCAAAGCCGTTGGCGTTGTGGGCCACCAGAATACGCCCGCCCGCAAACTCCAGAAACATCTGCAGCGCCTGCGCTTCGGAGGGCGCATTTTCCACCATGGCATTGGTGATGCCCGTCAGTTCGGTGATGCGGGCCGAAATGGGCTTGCCGGGTTTGACAAAGGTATCAAAATGCTCGGTGATCTGCCCGTTTTCCACCAGTACCGCGCCGATCTCGGTGAGATACTCGCAGCCCGGGTCAAGGCCGGTGGTCTCGGTGTCGAACACGCAGAAGCTGCCGGTCAGCGGTTCATCCTGCGGGCCGTAGACGCAGGGCACCATATCGTCCACAAAATACGCTTCGCAGCCATAGATCAGCTTAAAGGCCGGGTCCTTTTTGTGGATGTCATCGGCCGCCAGCATGGCTTCGGGGTAGCCCTGGCAGACACCGTGGTCGGTGATGGCCACAGCCGGGTGGCCCATATCATGCGCCAGCCGCACGATGCCGCCCGGGTCGCAAAAGCCGTCCATGCTGGACAATTTGGTGTGCAGGTGCAGTTCCACCCGCTTTTCGGGCGCTTTGTCCTGCCGCTTACGGCGCTCCACAAACAGCACATCGTAGGGGTAGACCACATAGTCGTGCTCGTATTTATCGTAGGTGCAGTCGCCGCGCACCAGCACTGTGGTACCGTTTTTGATGCTCTCCCACTTGGAGCAGTCCTCACCGTCCTGGGCGCGGACTTTCAGGTTGATGGAACCGGTGTAGTCCGTGATGGAGACCGTGTAGATTTAGCTGAAATTGCCATTGAAATCGCTTAAGAACACGTCGCCCCAGATCATGCACTTGCCGCCCTCGCCGCCCTGGTCTTTCAGCGGTGTCAAGTCCTTTGGCTTGAAAGGCTTGCCGTGGAATACCGTGGCGGGCTTGTCGGTCAGATCCAGCCCGTCCACCTTCAGCGGCGGCAGGCTCTTTTTGGACTCGAATTTGATCGCCGGGGCCGCGGTCTTTTGCTCCAGCCGCTGCACCTGTTTTTGCTGCTCGGCCTGATCGGTCAGCAGCACCAACTCCACCGTGGGCAGAGCGCCGGTGCGCTCCCGGATGCGCTCGGCCAGCACCCGCGGGAACTGCACCTCGCTCAGGATCTTGGTGCCGCGGCGCACTCCCAGCGTGATGGCCGTGCCCTGAATGGACACCTGTGCCTGATCCAGAAAGCCGTTGATGGGGATGCCCTCCCCTTTCAGCTCCTCCGTCAGCTCCAACAGGGCCACCTCGTCCAGATGCGCATAGCCGAACAGGTTGCGGATCTTCAGTTCAAAGCCCGGAAATTCCGGTTCCAGCGCAGCCAGCAGCCGGGCGCACAGCCCTTTGTCCAGCGGGGCGGAGCTTTGCAGTGTAAAGATAATTTTCTTGTCAGCGCGGAACATCTCGGCCCGATCCACAAGCACGCTGCCAAATGCGGCGGCAAAGGCCGGGTCCGCCATAAATTGCGGACAAAGCTGGGAGAGAAGCGGTTACACGGTGTGGATTTCCTTTCCTGAGGGGGCGAAA
>CAMFSB010000261.1 GCA_945982465.1 uncultured Faecalibacterium sp.
CCCCCGGCCGCCTTTGGCCTCCCCGCCCCCCCCCTCCGCAAACGCCGCCCACCCGCCCCGGGGGCATCCCCCCCACCCCAAACCCCCCACGATCACGCAGTCGTACTGCTCAAACATGGCGGGGATCAGCGCCGGGCTCATGCCCGGGGTCAGCTTGAGCAGAAACGCCCGGGGCGCCAGCGCCAGCGCAAAGCGCACCGGCCCGGCGGGCCGGGGGCTGGCCACAAAGCGCACCAGCCGGTTGCCCTGCACCTGGGCCAGCGCAGGGAAATTGACGCTTTCGTTCTTTTTGGCGCGGGTGCCGGCGATCACCTTGCCGCCGAACACCACCATCACACCCCGGCTCTCCGCGTCCAGCGCACAGATCACGCTGTCGCGCAGGTTCTTTTTGGCATCGGTCACGGCGTCGGCAATGGGCTGCTGCGACCCGGTGAGGATGATGGGCTTGTCCGCATCCTGGATCAGGTACGACAGCGCCGCCGCGGTGTAGGCCAGCGTGTCGGTGCCGTGGCAGATGATAAAGCCGTCGCAGTCATCATACCGGCTGCGGACGGCCCGGGCCAGCGCCAGCCAGTGTTCGGGTGTGATGTCGGTGGAGTCAATGCTGCACAAAGCCAGGGTTTCGGGCTGGCACAGGCCCGAAAGCTCGGGCAGGTTCGCCAGCAGCTCCTCGCTGGTGAGCAGCGGGGCCAGGCCGCGCTCGGTTTTAATGGAGGCAATGGTGCCGCCGGTGGTGATAAACAACAGCTTGCGTTTGGTCATCGTGCTTCTCCTTGCCGCGGAGCGGCTGGTATTTTCCCCTGCCTGTGCAGCGCACAGCGTCTTTATTATACGCGGCCGTGCGGTGGAAGTACAGCCGCAAAGGGTGGCGCAAATCATGAACTTTTTGCATTTTTCCTTGCAGGCGCGGCCGGATGTGATACAATAAAGCCAGAGATTTTCCGGATTCAGGAGGTTCTTTCCATGCTGTTCGGCAACAACTACAACCGCCCGGGGCCGGGCGTCAGTAAAGACGCCCCGCGCAAAAAGGGGCTGGCCCGTCTGTTTGAACTGCTGGCCCGGGATTTTGCGGCCTACTGGCGGGCCGGGTTTCTGGCCGGGCTGTCGCTGGTGCCCACGGCCGTGTGCCTGTTTTTGGCCATTGACACCCGCGCGCTGATCTTTGTGCTGGCGGGCGGCGCGTTCGGTGCGCTGGCCGGGCCGGCTCAGGTAGCCCTGTACGACACGGTGCTGCGCACGCTGCGCGACGAGCCGGGGTATTGGTGGTATGTATACCGCCGTTCGTTCCGGCGCAACGCCCGTTCCGCCGTGATGCCGGGTGTGGTTTCGATGCTGTTGCTCTGCCTGGAGATCTACTGCGCCACCCTGCTGCTTGCCTCCGGCGGCGGTACAGGGGCGGTGTGGGTGTGCCTGCTGCTCTGCGCGTTTCTGCTGTCGGCGCGTGTGCCGCTGTACTGGGCACAACTGGCGCTGCTGGAGCTTTCGGCCGTCGATCTGCTGCGCAACTGTGTGCTGCTGCTGTTCGCCTACCTGCCCCGCACAGCGGGCGGCGCGCTGCTGCAGCTGGCCTATTGGGCCGCCGTTGTGCTGCTGTTCCCCGCTTCGATGGTGGTGTTTGCCGTGACCGGCTTCTGGCTGCCGGTGCTGCTGGCGGTGTTTACCATGTACCCGCCGATGAACAAGAGCTTTGATCTGGAAGCGCGGGTGGCCACCAAGCAAAAGGCCGACCGGGCCGCCGTGGGCAGCACCCCCGCCGCCGGGCCTTCCGGTGCAGATGCGCCCGCCGGGGCCGCTGCGCCCGAACACCATCCGGACTGACGGCATGTTTGCCGCGCGCCCGCGTAAACGCACTCCGGCGGGCAGGCAGGGCCTGCCGCCCCGTTTTTTTCGCGCGGCAGCCTAAACCGCCGTGTGCTGGGCGCCCGCTTGCGCCAAACCGATACAAAAACCGGGCCGATACGAAACTTCGTACCGGCCCGGTCTTATTTTGCGTTACCGCCCTGCCCTACCGGCAAAGCGGCGGGGCCGCTTCAGGCCTTGCCCGCCAGACGGTCCAGCGTATCCCAGACGCCCAGCATGTACTGAACGCCCAGCGCGCGGTCGTACTTGCCGTAGCCCGGGCGGCAGGTGCCAGGGCCTTCCTCCCACAGCTGACGGCCGTGGTCGGGGCGGATATAGCCTTCCCAGCCGGCTTCGTGGTAGGCGCGCAGGATCTCGATGATGCCGGTCTCGCCGCAGCAGTCGCGGTGGGCAGCCTCAGAGAAGTCGCCGTTGGGGAAGTGATGGATGTTGCGGATGTGGGCGAACGCAATGCGGTCGCTGTGCTTGCGCACGATGTCGGCGCAGTTGTTGGCGGGGTTGGCGTTCAGCGAACCGGTGCACAGCGTCAGGCAGTTGCAGGGGTGATCCACGCTGCTCAGCAGCTTGGCGCAGGCAGCTTCGTCCACCATCAGGCGGGGCAGGCCAAAGATATCCCAGGGGGGATCGTCCATGTGGATGGCCATCTTGATGCCGGCCTCCTCGCAGGTGGGCATGATCGCGTTGAGGAAGTAGAACAGGTTCTCCCACAGCTTATCCTTGGTAACAGGGGCGTAGGCCTTGAACAGCTCGTCCAGCTTGGCCATGCGCTCCGGCTCCCAGCCGGGGAAGGTCATGTTGTACTTCTCGGTAAAGTTCAGGATGTACTCGGCCATGGCCTTGTAGTCGTCCTGGATCATATCCTTCTGGTAGAACAGGGCGGTGGAGCCGTCGCCCACCGGGTGGAACAGGTCGGTGCGGGTCCAGTCAAAGATGGGCATGAAGTTGTAGCAGATGACCTTCACGCCATACTTGCCCAGGTTGCGGATGCAGGTCTTGTAATTTTCGATCAGCGCATCGCGGGTGGGCAGACCGATCTTGATGTCATCGTGGACGTTGACGGACTCCACCACTTCAGCGTCAAAGCCGTAGCTGTGGATCAGGTCCACTTCATGCTTGATCTCTTCTTCCGTCCAGATCTCGCCGGGCATCTTGTTGTGCAGCGCCCAAACGATACTGGTCACGCCGGGGATCTGCTTGATGTCGCCCAGGGTAACGGGGTCATTGCCTTCGCCGTACCAGCGCCAGCCCATTTTCATTGGCATAAACATTCTCCTTTTTGTGATGATTTTTATCATTGCCCCGGCCGGCGGCCGGCCGGGGCAGGATGCCGTTCTCTCGCGGGGAATGCACAGAACTTACTGCTCGAAGCCGAAATACCGCTTGGCATTGTTGGCCGAAATATCCTGCACCAT
>CAMFSB010000262.1 GCA_945982465.1 uncultured Faecalibacterium sp.
CCCGTGGCTGCAGAACACCGAGCCGGCGGGGTTGGCGGTGTCGCGCGCGCTGTCGTACCCGGCGGCGGCGATCACCGCTTCGGCATTGCGGCAGGGGCGGTAATGGGGGCTGGCCGGGGCCAGCGCCAGCCGGCCCCTGCCTTTGGTGCAGGCGGCCAGCTCGGTGCCGTAGCCCTCCAGCGCCGCCACCGGGGCCGTGCCCTCCAGCACGGCTGTGTCCCCTGCCTGCTGCGGCGGGGCGAACGCCGCGCCCCGGCGCTCCAGCTCGGTCATGATGCGGCCCAGCGCGTCGGCAGGCGCTTCCAGCCGGAAGGCATACCACGGCTCCAGCAGCACGGCCGCACCTTTGGCGCGGGCGGTCTCCAGCCCCTGCCGCACCGCCCGGTAGGTAGCCTCGCGGAAATCGCCGCCCTCGGTGTGCTTGAGATGGGCGCGGCCCGCCGCCAGCGTGATCTTCAGGTCGGTGATGGGCGCGCCGGTGAGCACGCCCTTGTGGGTCTTTTCGGCCAGATGGGTCAGCACCAGCCGCTGCCAGTTTTTGTCCAGCACTTCCTCGCGGCAGTCCGCTGCAAACCGCAGCCCGCTGCCCGGCGCGCCCGGCTCCAAAATCAGGTGCACCTCGGCGTAATGGCGCAGCGGCTCGTAATGGCCCACGCCCTCCACCGCTTCGGTGATGGTCTCCTGGTACAGAATGCGGCCGGGGCCGAAATCCACCGCCAGCCCAAACCGGTCGGCCAGGCGACGGCGCAACACCTCCCGCTGCACCTCGCCCATCAGCTGCACGCGCACTTCGCCCCGCTGGTCGTCCCACGCCACATGCAGCTGGGGGTCCTCCTGCTCCAGCGCGCGCAGGGCGGCCAGCGTTTTGTGGGGGTCGCACCCGGCTTGGCCGGGCAGCACGCTGTAAGCCAGCACCGGGGTCAGCACCGGGGCGGCAGCGTCCGGCTCGGCGCCCAGGCCCTCGCCCGCAAAGGCCGACCGCAGCCCCGTAACGGCGCACACCTGCCCGGTGTGCGCTTCGTCGGCAGGGGTGAATTTGGTACCGGAATAAATGCGCAGGCTGTCGGCCTTTTCGCGCCAGGGCGCGCCGGCCGCGTCCGTGCCGGAAAGCTCGGCCTTGGCGCACAGCACGCCGCCGGTGATCTTCAGCCAGGTGAGCCGCACGCCCTGCTCGTCCTGCCCGATCTTGTACACGCGGGCGGCAAACTCCGCCCTGCGGGGCGGCTCGGGCACCCAGACGCTCAGCCCGGCCAGCAGCGCAGCCCCCCCCTGCAGCCGCCGCGCCGCGCCAAACCAGCACGGGAACACCCCGCGCCGCCCCACGGCTGCGGCGATCTGGCCGTCGGTCAGCGCGCCCCGGTCAAAGTAGGCTTCCATCAGGGTTTCGTCGCAGGCGGCCAGGGCCTCGTCCCGCGCGGGGCGGGGCACGTCGGCCGAGACATCCGCAAAGCCCGCGCCCAGCCGGGCCAGCCCGGCCAGCACGCCCTCCCGCGATGCGCCGGGCAGATCCATCTTGTTTACAAACACCAGCGTGGGCACATGGTACCGCGCCAGCAGCCGCCACAGCGTTTCGGTATGGCTCTGCACGCCGTCGGTGCCGCTGACCACCAACACGGCGCAGTCCAGCACGGCCAGGGCGCGCTCGGTCTCGGCCGAAAAATCCACGTGGCCGGGCGTGTCCAGCAGGGTGAACCAGGTCTCCCCCGCGGTGAACACCGCCGGCTTGGAAAAGATGGTGATGCCGCGCTCGCGCTCCTGCGCGTCGGTATCCAGAAAGGCGTCCCGGTGGTCCACCCGGCCCAGGCGGCGCACCGCGCCCGCGCGGTACAGCAGCGCTTCGCTGAGGGTGGTTTTGCCCGCGTCCACGTGGGCCAGGATGCCGATGACAAGTCGTTTCATGGGGATGCTCCCTGTTTTTTTGGTAGGCCGGGGCGGATCACTCCCGCCCCGTATGGGTACAGCATAACACGCCGCGGCCCGCCGCGCAACGGCAAAACGGGGCGGCGGGCACGGCGGGATGGGCTGGCATACAGGCCGCCGCCTTTTTTCGCCCGCCGCTGAAGCCGCCCTGGCCCCGGGCCGCAGGCCGGGAAGCGCGGCGCGAGCCGTTGGCCGGGCGTTTCGCCGCCCGCGGCGCAGCCTTGTGGGCACCGCCGCAGCCGAGGGGCGAATTGTAAACCATTTTGAAAATATTTTGTTGACGTTTGCCCCCTGCCGCCGTTTACTGATAGGCAGAACCGCGCGGGCCGCCGGCCCGTGCGCCAAAACGGAGGGGAATGTATATGAAAAACAAAAAGCTTACCACCTATCAGCTTTCGGTCACGGCGCTGATGGCGGCGGTGATGTGCGTGCTGGGGCCGGTGTCGGTGCCCATTGGGCCGGTGCCGCTTTCGCTGACCAATCTGGTCATCTTTTTTGCGGTATACCTGCTGGGCGCAAAGCTGGGCGCGCTGAGCGTGCTGGTGTATCTGGTGCTGGGCGCGGTGGGCCTGCCGGTGTTTTCGGGCTACGCGGGCGGCCTTGCCAAGCTGGCCGGGCCTACGGGCGGCTATCTGGTGGGCTTTGTGCCCATGGCGTTTGTCATCGGCCTGTTTGTGGAACAGGCCGACAGGCTGGAAACCAGGGCCCTGCGCCCCGTGCTGGAAGTCGCGGGCTTTCTGCTGGGCGAGGCAGTGCTGTATGTGATCGGCACGGCGTGGTTCGTGGTGCTGATGGACTGCACGGTCAGCTACGCGCTGGGCATCTGCGTGGTGCCGTTTTTGCCGGGCGACGCGGCCAAGATCGTGCTGGCCGTGGTGTTCGGCGCGCTGCTGCGCCGCCGCCTGATCCAGGCCAGGGTGCTGAAAAACGCCTGACCTTTTTGTCCTTTTTGTTGCAAGCCCCCCTGCGCGGCCTATACTAACGGTGTAGATCTGCCGCACAGGGGGGCTTTTGCATGCAGGAACGTCTGTTCTGCCTGGCGCTGGGGTATGCGCTGGGCAGCTTTCTCACCGCCGAGGTGGTCACACGGGCCGCGGCGGGCAAGCGCCCGGCCCAGCTGGGCACCGGCAACCCGGGCATGGCCAACGTGGCAGCGCAGCTCGGGCTGAAAGCGGGGCTGGCCGTGCTGGCGGGCGACCTCGCCAAAACCGCCGCGGCCTGCGCGCTGGCATGGGCGCTGTGGCCCGGCGGCGGGGCGCTGGCGGCGCTGTACGCGGGGCTGGGGGCGGCGGCCGGGCACAACTGGCCGGCCTGGAACCGCTTTCGC
>CAMFSB010000263.1 GCA_945982465.1 uncultured Faecalibacterium sp.
CTGGACCTGACCGAGGCGACTGAGACCAACTACGAGGGGTGCCTGTCGTTCCCGGGGCATACCGGCGCGGTGACCCGCCCGGTGGCGGTGCGCATCCGCGCGCAGGACCGCAACGGCGAGTTTTTTGAGCTGGAAGCCGACGGCCTGCTGGGGCGCTGCATCCAGCACGAAAACGACCATCTGAACGGCGTGACCATCATGCAGTCCAGCGATTATTTCTACGAGGATACCGAGGAAGGCCGCGCCGAAGCCGCGGAAAGGAAGCATTGACATGCGCATTTTGTTCATGGGCACCCCTGATATTGCCGCGGCCTGCCTGGAGGCGCTGTACGCCGCCGGCCACCAGATCTGCGCGGTGTATACCCGGCGCGACAAGCCGATGGGCCGCAAACAGGTGCTGACCGCCCCGCCCGTTAAAACCGTGGCGCTGGCGCACGGCACGCCGGTGTTCCAGCCCAAAACGCTGCGGGACGGCGGCGAGGACGCCAACATCCGCGCGCTTGCGCCGGATGTTATCGTGGTAGTGGCCTACGGCTGCATCCTGCCCGCTTCGGTGCTGGCGATCCCACGGCTGGGCTGTGTCAACCTGCATGTGTCGCTGCTGCCCAGCTACCGCGGCAGCGCGCCGGTGCAGTGGGCCGTGCTGAACGGCGACGCCGAGACCGGCGTTTCGATCATGCAGATGGACGAAGGGCTGGATACCGGCGATGTGCTGGCCTGCGAACGGGTGACCATCGGCCCCGAGGAGACCAGCGGCGAGCTGTTCGATCGGGTCACCGCTGTGGGCGCGCGGCTTTTGTGCCGCACGCTGCCCCGGCTCGCGGCAGGGGAGCTGACCCCGCAGCCGCAGGATCACGCCCGCGCCACGATGGCCCCCATGCTGACGAAAGAGCTGGCGCAGTTCCGCTTTGAAGAAAGCGCCGCCCACATCCACAACTGGGTGCGGGGCATGGCGCCCTGGCCGTCGGCGTGGTTTGTCACCGCGGGCGGCAAAAAGGTCAAGGTGCAGTCGGCCCGGGTCTCGGCACTGTGCGAAACAGCCGCGCCGGGCACGGTGCTGGCGCTGCGCCCGCTGACGGTCGCCTGCGGCACAGGCGCCCTCGAGCTGCTCAGTGTGGTGCCGGAAGGCTCCAAGCCGATGGAGGGCAGCGCGTTTGCCGCCGGCCTGCGCTTAAAGAAAGGCGACCGGCTGTGACGGCCCGCTACCTGGCGGTGCAGGCCCTGATGCGGCAGGAAGCGGGCGGCTACGCCGGCCTTGTGCTGGACGCCGAGCTGAAAAAGCACCCGCTGGACGGGCGGGAGCGTGCCTTTGCCAGCGCGGTCTTTTACGCCGTGCTGGAGCATCAGGTCACGCTGGACTATATCCTGGACCTCTTTTTGCAAAAAAAGACCGCAAAGCTGGACCCGGCCGTGCGCGCGATCCTGCGCAGCGGGCTGGCGCAGCTGCGGTATATGCAGGTGCCGCCCTCTGCAGCGGTGAACGAGGCGGTCAAGCTGACCCGGGCGTTCAAAAAAACCAGTGCGGCCGGGCTGGTCAACGCTGTACTGCGCCGTGCCGCACAAGCGCCCGCCGACCTTTCCGGCGAGCCGTTCGTCTCCCCGGTGCAGCGGCTCGCGGTGCTCGGCTCGGTAAGCGAACCGGTGGCAGCATTTTTTGCCGAGCATTACCCGCAGGACGCCGAAGCCATCCTGACCCGCACAGCCGGGCAGGAGCCGTTGGCGCTGCGGGCGAACCTGCTGCGCACGGATGTGCCGTCGCTGTGCAATACGCTGCTGGCCGAAGGGGCGCTGTCGGCGGTGGCCGGCCCGCTGCCCGGCTGTGTGCTGGCCCGGCTGCCCGGCGGCCCTGCCGAAAGCCCGGCCTTTCAAAAGGGGCTTTACCATGTGCAGGGGCAAACCAGCCAGCTGGCGGCCCTGGCGCTGGGCGCGCGCCCCGGCGAGACGGTGGCCGACCTGTGCGCCGCCCCGGGCGGAAAAACCGCCGTCCTTGCCCAGCAGATGGAAGATACCGGCACGCTGTACAGCTGCGATGTCAGCCCGAACCGGGTGTCGCTGATCTGCAAAACCGTGTCGCGGCTGCAGCTGCGCTGCGTGGCCCCGCTGTGCAGCGACGCCGCAAAGCCGAACGAGCGGCTGGCAAACGCCGACCGCATTCTGGCGGATGTGCCCTGCTCCGGCCTGGGCATTCTGGCAAAAAAGCCGGATATCCGCTACAAAACGCTGGAAACGCTGCCGCAGCTGATCGAGCTGCAGCGCGCGATTTTGGAAAACGCGGCCCGCATGCTGCGCCCGGGCGGGCGGCTGGTGTACTCCACCTGCACCGTCAACCCCGATGAGAACCAGCGCCGGGTCGAGGCCTTCCTGGCAGAGCATCCCGACTTCCGGCCGTGCCCGCCGCTGCCCGCGGAATGCTGGCCCCAGGGCATGCTGGACACCGGCTTCGGCTGGCTTTCGCTGCCAAACCGCACCGGGCTGGACGGCTTTTTCATCGCCGCGCTGGAAAAACAGAGCGCGGCCGCCGCGCGGCCGAACGCCTGAAAAAACGGAGATCACGCAATGGAAAAACGGTGTATTTCGTCTTATACAATAGAGCAGCTCACCGCCCTGATGCGCGAGCTGGGCCAGCCGGCGTTCCGTGCCCGGCAGATCTTCCGCTGGGTGCATCAAAAACTGGTGACGGAGTTTTCCGTCATGACCGACCAGCCCAAGGCGCTGCTTGCCCGGCTGGAGCAGCAGTTTTATATCGCCGTGCCCCGGATCGAACGCCGCCAGCAGGCCAAGGACGGCACGGTGAAATATTTGCTGCGCATGGAGGACGGCAACTGCATCGAGACCGTGCTGATGCGCTATAATTATGGCAACACCGTGTGCGTGTCCACCCAGGTGGGCTGCCGCATGGGCTGCCGGTTCTGCGCGTCCACCCAGGCCGGGCGGGTGCGGGATCTGACCGCCGGCGAGATCGCCGCCCAGATCTACACCGCCCAGCGCGATACCGGCGAGCGCGTGTCCCATATCGTGCTGATGGGCATCGGCGAGCCGCTGGATAACTTTGACAATGTGATGGATTTTCTGACCATCATTTCCTCGCCGGACGGCGTGAACATCGGGATGCGCAACATCAGCCTTTCCACCTGCGGCCTGGTGCCGATGATCGACCGCCTGGCCGAAAAAAAGCTGCAGCTGACGCTGTCGGTGTCGCTGCACGCGCCCAACAATGCGATCCGCGGGCAGATGATGC
>CAMFSB010000264.1 GCA_945982465.1 uncultured Faecalibacterium sp.
CGTCAGCCCCAGCGATATTGCCCAGCTCAGCGTGGCGCTGGCCGTGCTGGGCCGCCGGAACGGGAGGTGATGGCGATGCAGGGCGTTTTATATACCGGCCGCCCCGCCGATGAAACCGGCCGGCTGGCCAAGGAGCTGCGCTGCTACGACCTGCTGGACGGCCTGGGCGTGGCCTATCAGCGCACCGACCACCTGCCCACCGACAGCATGGACTGCTGCCGGGAAGTGGACAAAATCTTGGGCGTGACCATTTACAAAAACCTGTTTTTGTGCAACCGGCAGAAAACCGCTTTCTACCTGCTGGCCATGCCGGGGAATAAGCCGTTCAAAACCAAGGAACTGTCTGGCCAGCTGGGCATCAGCCGGCTGAGCTTTGCCGGCGCGCAGGAGATGCAGCAGTACCTGGATGTTACGCCGGGGTCGGTGTCGGTGCTGGGGCTGGCCAACGCCACCGGCGGCGCGGTGCGCCTGCTGCTGGACGAGGATCTGAAGGCGGACGAATGGTTCGCCTGCCACCCGTGCATCAACACCTCCAGCGTCAAATTCAAAACCGCCGACCTTTTGCAGACCATCCTGCCGGCCATCGGCCACCTGCCCACCTGGGTGCGGTTGACCGGCGAGGGCTGACAAAGCCCGGGGCGGCCTGCCTGCCCAAACCAACCCAAAGAGGGGAGAACCGTATGATCGACAAAGCCCGATTGGAACAAAAATGTTCCACGTGGAACATCGCGCTCACCGGCGCACAGCTGGATCAGCTGGACCAGTTTGCGCAGCTTCTGGTGGAGTACAACCAAAAGGTGAACCTGACCGCCATCACCGACCCCGAGGGCATCGAGGACAAGCACTTCCTCGACAGCCTTTTGTTCGCCAGCCAGCCCGAGGTGGCCGGCAGAATGGTGGATGTGGGTGCAGGGGCGGGCTTTCCCGGCATTGTGACCAAAATCTACAAGCCGGAGCTGGCTCTGACGCTGATGGAGCCCACCGGCAAGCGGGTGGAATTTTTAAAATATGCTTGCGCCCGGCTGGGTCTTGCCGGCGTGGAGTTCGCCAAAGAGCGCGCCGAGGAAGCCGCGCGCAAGGTTTGGCGCGAGCAGTTTGACCTGGCCAGCGCCCGGGCGGTGGCCGCCCTGCCCGTGCTTGCCGAATACTGCCTGCCGTTGGTGCGGGTGGGCGGCAGCTTCCTGGCCATGAAAGGGGCGGGCGGCGAAGCAGAGCTGGTCGCGGCCCGCGGGGCCATCCGCAAGCTGGGCGGCGAGTATGTGGAAACGCGAAGCCTGTCGCTGCCGGGCGGAGACGCTCGCACCCTGATCCTATGCAAAAAGATTTCGCAAACTCCGCCCGCATACCCCCGAAACGGCGGTAAAATCGCAAAATCACCGCTGAAGTGACAGCGGAACCGCACACTGCGGCACGAAACCCGGCGAACGATTCTTCGTGCATAATCGCGGACTTTGTGATATCCTTGCAGTAACAGGCACAAGGACGGAAAAATGCGGGCATCCCGCTTCCACACCGGGAAAGGAGAGCCGATCATGTTTGAATTTCGCAAAACGGCCGGCAAGGTGCTGCTGCTGCCGATCGAGGAGGTGCATCCCTCGCCCTATCAGGCGCGGCGCATCTTTGACCCCAAAGAGCTGGACAACCTGGCGGACAGCATCCGCCGCAACGGCCTGCTGCAGCCCGTAACGGTGCGGCGCTGCGCGGTGGGGCCGGGGTACGAACTGGTGGCGGGCGAACGGCGGCTGCGCGCGTGCAAGCTGGCGGGGATGAAGGAGATCCCCGCCATTGTGCAGGATTTTGAGGACGAGCAGACCGTGGTGATGGGCCTGATCGAAAACCTGCAGCGTATGGACCTGAACCCCTTTGAGCAGGCCAAGGGGATCCGGGATATGATCGAACTGTGGAACTGCACCCAGGCCGAGGCCGCCCAGCGGCTGGGCATGGCTCAGCCCACGCTGGCCAACAAGCTGCGGCTTTTGCAGCTTTCCGAAAAGCAGCAGGCGTTTGTGGTGGAAAACGGCCTGACCGAACGCCACGCCCGGGCAGTGCTGCGTCTGCCCGAAAGCCGGCGCGACAAGGCGCTGACCTACATGGCGCGCAACAACCTGTCGGCGCGGGCGGCGGACGCCTATGTGGAGCAGCTTTTGGAAAAAAAGCGTCAGGCCCGCCGCATCCCCATGGTCAAGGATGTGCGCATCTTTTTGAACACCATCAACCACGCGGTGCGCGTGATGACCGAAAACGGCGTGCCGGCCACCACATCCAGCAGGGAAGAGGATGGCTACATCGAGTACACCGTGCGCATCCCCACCTCGGCCGCCTGCGGCTCCCGCGCGCCGGCCGGCGACTAAGCCCCCTTAACACCGGGCTCTCACAGCTGCGGCCGTCGCAGCGTGGGAGCCCATTTTTTTGCGCCGGGCAGGGGAGAGGACGGCCCCGGCTGCGGCAGGGAGGGGCCGGAGCGCGCAGGCCCGCCCGGGAGAGTACCGCTAAAAGAGGAGCAGGCCCAACGGCGCCTGCCGGGGGGCGGGCGGCGCCGCGCAGGAAAAGCGCCGCTGGCCCGGCGCGAAAGGGTGTTCCACGTGGAACAAGCGCCCGGCGGTTGCGGCCGGACGGAATGCGTGGTATGCTTGCGGCAGAACATCTGCAGGCGCAAGCAGCGGCACGGTCGCAAAAAACCTGCACGGAAAGGGGGGCTGACCCATGACCGATGAACAGCGGCTTGCCGCTTACGAAGCCATGCAGCGGGAGATCGAAATGCTGTACGCCGACACATCCGCCCGGCTGGAACGGCTGAAAGCGCAGGACAAGCAGAAAACCGCCTCGTACCGGGAAGCGCTGGGCTGGAAGATCTGGTACAAAAACGTGCTGGAACTGTATGCCCGGCACGGCCTGGCCGAAAAGCCGGAGTAACAGGCTCCGAAAAATGTTCCACGTGGAACATTTTTCCGGCAAAACGGCCGGCTCCGGGCGGAAAATTCGCATTTTCCATTCAAAAAGCAGCCGAAGTGTGCTATACTAAACCGCATGAGCGCGGAGAAACGGTTGAAGTCTGGCCGAATTGGGTGGGGCGCCACGGGCAGACTTTGCAGCGGCGGGCCGGCCGCGGGGCTGATTTTGCGGCAGAGTGGAGCCGCCCAAACCCCGCCCTGCCAAGCCGCCCAAACAGAACTGCCGCACGCGCTTGATTGCCAAGGCAGGCAGGTTAGGGTAAAATCGGTAGTGACCCAG
>CAMFSB010000265.1 GCA_945982465.1 uncultured Faecalibacterium sp.
GGACTACCCACCTCTGGCGCCGGCCCCGACGCCCGCCCCCGGGCATGCGGATGCCGACCTCGCCGGGGATTTCGCAACAGACCGCCCCGCACCGACGCTTTCTGAACCCGCGCCTCCCGCCGTGGCCGCGCTGTGCCGGGTGCGGCTGCACACCGGCCGCACCCATCAGATCCGGGTGCAGTTTGCCAGCCGCCGCCACCCGCTGCTGGGCGACGGCAAATATGGCAGCCGCGTCAAATGTCCCATCGCCCTGCAGTGCGCCCGCATCGCCTTTGACCACCCGCGCACCGGCGCGCGGGTGGAGTTTACAGCCCCCATGCCGGGCGGCTGGCCATGGGAACTGTTCGGCCTGTGAACGCCGCCGCACAAACGCTCCTCCACACAAAACAAAAACCCCGGGCACGCTCCCTGTTTTGGGGGGCTGCCCGGGTTTTTTGCCGCCCGCCGCCGCGCCAAACGGCAGGGGATCATTTTCCGGCCGCGGGCCCGCGTTTCGCCGCGGCACGGCCACGCAAAACGGGCAGGGTGGGAGAGCGCCCTTTTTCTGCCCGTTTTGCGTTATATTTTTACTTAATTCTACAAATCGTATTTTATTCTTCCGGGGTCTCGCCGTCCTCTTCGGCGGGGGCAGCCTGTTCGGCGGCCTGCTCGGCCTGCTCGGCGGCCTCCAGCCGGGCCAGCTCTTCGGCGGTCAGTTCCTCGGCGGGGGCGGCTTCAGGCGTCTGGGTCTCGGCCTTGTCGTCGTGCTCGGTGCGGGCTACCACCACCAGCTTGTCGCCCTCGGCCAGGCGCATCACGCGCACGCCGCCGCCGTAGCGGCTCTGGGTGGTGATATCGGCCGCGTGCACCCGGATGATGATGCCCTCCTGGCTGATGAGGATCACGTCATCGCTGTCGTCCACGATCTTGACGCCGGCCACCTTATCTTTTTCGGCGTCGTAGTTGCGGATGCCCTTGCCGCCGCGGGCGGTGATGCGGTAATCCTCAATGCGGCTGCGGCGGCCCTTACCGCCCTCGGTCACGGTGAGGATGGTGCCGCCCTCGCGGCAGATGGACACGCCCACCACCTCGTCGTCGGCGGCCAGGCGGATGGCGCGCACGCCGTGGCCGGTGCGGCCCATGCTGCGGGCGCCCGCTTCGTGGAAGCGGATGGCCTGGCCGTTGCGGGTGGCCACGATCAGCATATCGTCACCGGTGGTCAGGCGGGTCCAGGCCAGGCTGTCGCCCTCGTTCAGGGCGATGGCATTCAGGCCGCTTTTGCGGATGTTGGCGTACTGGGCCAGCGGGGTGCGCTTGATCAGGCCCTTGCGGGTGACCATGGTCACATAGCCGTCCTCGGTGGCATCCTTGGCCTTTTGGCGCAGCATGTTGGTGACCTTTTCGCCCTCGGCCAGCGGCAGCAGGTTGACGATGTTGGTGCCCTTGGACGTGCGGCTGCCCTCGGCGATCTGGTAGCCCTTGAGCCGGAAGATGCGGCCTTGATTCGTCACCAGCAGCACGTGGTCGTGGGTGGAGCCGACGAACAGCTCCTCCACGAAGTCCTCTTCCTTGTGGGACAGGCCCGCGATGCCGCGGCCGCCGCGGTGCTGCACCTGATAGGTATCCTTGGGGGTGCGCTTGATATAGCCCGCGTGGGTCAGTGTGAACACGCACTGCTCCTCGGGGATCAGGTCCTCGATGTCCATTTCGCCGGAAACCGACTGGATCTCGGTGCGGCGGTCGTCGCCGAACTTATCTTTCATCTGGAGCAGCTCGGCCTTGACCAGCTCCAGCACGCGGGCATCGTTGGCCAAAAGGTCTTTCCAATCGTTGATTTTGGCCTGCAGCGCGCCCAGCTCTTCCTCGATCTTCAGGATCTCCAGTCCGGCCAGGCGGCCCAGCTGCAGCTTGACGATGGCGTCGGCCTGTACCTCGTCAAAGCCAAACTTTTCGATGATGGCGGCCTTGGCCTCGGTCATGCCGCCCTTGCACGCGCGGATGGTGGCGATCAGCTCATCCACAATGTCGGTGGCGCGCTTCAGGCCCTCGAGGATATGGGCGCGCTCCTCGGCCTTTTTCAGGTCGTACTGGGTGCGGCGGCGGATGACCTGATCCTGGAACTGCACATACTTGGTGAGCATCTGCTTGAGGGTCATCACCTTGGGGATCTTATGGTCCAGCGCCAGCATGATCACGCCCACCGTGTCCTGCAGCTGGGTGTACTGGTACAGCTGGTTGAGCACCACGTGGGGGTTGGCGTCCTTTTTCACCTCCACCACGATGCGCATGCCCTGGCGGTTGGTCTCGTCGTTCAGATCGCTGATGCCCTCGATGCGCTTGTCGCGCACCAGGTTGGCCATGCTCTCGATCAGGCGGGCCTTGTTGACCATATAGGGGATCTCGGTAATAACGATCTGGCTGCGGCCGTTTTTCTTTTCCTCGATCTCGGCGCGGCCGCGCAGGGTGATCTTGCCACGGCCGGTGGCGTAGGCGGCACGGATGCCGCTGCGGCCCATGATGATGCCGGCGGTGGGGAAATCGGGGCCTTTGATGTGCTCCATCAGGCCGGCCAGGTCGATGTCGGGGTTATCAATCAGGGCAACACAGGCATCCACCACCTCGCACAGGTTATGGGGCGGGATGTTGGTGGCCATGCCCACGGCGATGCCCTGGCTGCCGTTGCACAACAGGTTCGGGAAGCGGCTGGGCAGCACGCTGGGCTCCTTTTTGGTCTCGTCAAAGTTGGGGTCCCAGTCGATGGTGTCCTTTTCAATATCGGTGAGCATTTCCACGGCCATTTTGCTCATGCGGGCCTCGGTGTAACGGTAGGCGGCGGGGGGGTCGCCGTCCACGCTGCCGAAGTTGCCCTGGCCGTCCACCAGCGGATAGCGCAGCGAAAAGTCCTGCGCCAGACGCACCATGGCGTCGTACACCGACGCATCGCCGTGGGGGTGGTAGCTGCCCAGCACGGCGCCGACGGTATCGGCGGATTTGCGGTAGGGATGCTGGGGGTCGTTGCCGCGCTCGTGCATGGTATACAGGATGCGGCGGTGCACCGGCTTCAGGCCGTCGCGCACGTCCGGCAGCGCGCGGGACACGATGACCGACATGGAATAATCCAGAAAGGCGGTCTCGATCTCCTTTTTCACGTCCCGGACAATTTTTTTGGTGCCCGAGCCGGGGATCATCACAAAATCTTCTTCCATAGTGTTCTCCTGCTGTTTATT
>CAMFSB010000266.1 GCA_945982465.1 uncultured Faecalibacterium sp.
GCGGCGGGGCTTTGCGAACCCGCAAAGCCCCCGCTTTTTTGCCGAGCCAGAGGTGCGCCGCAGCCCCGCCCGATCCTTTGCGCCGCCGTTTTTTTGCTTTTTTTCTTGACATTTTCCGGTTTGCCGCTATACTATTTGCAGACATAAAAACAGGGGCGCCGAAAGGCTGAGATCCACCTCGTGGAGTACCCTTTGACCTGATCCGGGTAATGCCGGCGTAGGAAGTTTGCGGCAGAAGTATCCAAACAAACCGACGTGCGCCTGTATCCTTGCGGATATGGGCGCTTTTCTTTGTTTTTATGTACTATTGTAAAAAGGAGCGAATCCCCAATGAACAAAACCTATTCCAAGACCCGCACCCTGGTGGAGGGCGCGCTGATGATCGCGCTGGCCACGGTGCTCAGCAACATCAAGCTGCTGGACCTGCCCCAGGGCGGCTCCATCACGCTGGAGATGATCCCGCTGATCCTGATGGCGTTCCGCAACGGCACCAAATGGGGCGTGTTCACCAGCTTTGTGCACAGCCTGATCCAGCTGATGCTGGGCTTCTCCAACGTGCTGTACTGCAAAACGCTGGCTGCCCAGATCGGCTGCGTGCTGCTGGACTATGTGGTCGCCTTTACCGTGCTGGGCCTGGCCGCGTTTTTCGCCAAGCCCTTTGGCGAAAACAAGCTGCTGGGCAATTCTGTCGGCGCTTTTGCCGTCTGCCTGTGCCGTTTTGTCTGCCACTTCATCTGCGGCATGTGGCTGTGGGGCGAGTGGGCCCCCGAGGGCACGCCGGTATGGCTGTACAGTCTGGGCTACAACGGCAGCTACATGCTGGCCGACACGATCATCGTTGTGCTGTGCGTGGCTGTGCTGACCAAGGCCGCCCCCAAGCTGTTTGACCGCCAGTAACCCCCAAAAACCAATCCATGCGCAGATAGCATGCGGTGCACACGCGCCGTATGCTATTTTTTTAACATTTTCTTTCAAAAAATGCCTTTGGGGAATTGAATTCCGGTTCGCGGCCCGATATAATGATACTGTTCGGGATTTCCCGCCAAGAAGTGGGAGAGTGGACAGGGCGCAGATATGGATGCCCTGAGTTTGAGAAAAAGGAGTATATTGCATGTATAAGATCACAGACCGTAAAGTGCTGAACCCTACTGTGACGAAACTGACGATCGAAGCTCCGCTGATCGCCAAAAAGGCGCAGCCGGGCCAGTTTATCATCGTCCGCCCTTATGAGGACAGCGAGCGCATCCCCCTGACCGTTGCCGGTTACGACCGTGAGGCCGGCACGGTGGATATCATTTTCCAGGTCGTGGGCGGCACCACGATGGAACTGAACAACCTGACTGTCGGCGAATCGGTGCACGACTTTGTCGGCCCGCTGGGCCGTGCCACCGAGACCGACGGCTTCAAAAAGGTGTGCGTCGTGGGCGGCGGCGTGGGCTGCGCCATTGCGCTGCCTGTGGCACGCAAGCTGCACGAGCAGGGCTGCGAGGTGCACAGCGTGATCGGCTTCCGCAATAAGGACCTGGTGATCCTGGAGGATGAATTCAAGGCCTGCAGCACCGAGTTCCGCATGATGACCGACGACGGCAGCTACGGCACCAAGGGCGTTGTGACCGCCGCGCTGGAGGAACTGATCGCCGCCGGCAACCAGTATGATGTGGTCATCACCATCGGCCCGCTGATCATGATGAAATTTGTGGTCAAGACCTGCCAGAAGTACGGCCAGAAGAGCATCGTTTCCATGAACCCCATCATGATCGACGGCACCGGCATGTGCGGCGGCTGCCGCCTGACCGTGGGCGGCCAGACCAAGTTCGCCTGCGTGGACGGCCCCGATTTTGACGGCGACCTGGTGGATTTTGACGAGGCGATGAAGCGCGGCTCGATGTACCGCGACTTTGAATCCCACAAGCGTGAAGATACCTGCAATCTGCTGAACAAGGAGGTACAGTAACATGGCTTTCAATATGGATCCGAAAAAGTGCCCCATGCCCAGCCAGGACCCCAACGTCCGCAACAAGAACTTTAAGGAAGTTGCGCTGGGTTACACGCCCGAAATGGCCGTGAACGAGGCCAAGCGCTGCATCAACTGCAAGAACAAGCCCTGCCAGGCCGGCTGCCCGGTGGGCATTGACATCCCGGCGTTTGTGGCCAAGGTGGCCGCTGAGGATTTTGAGGGCGCATACCAGATCGTTGCGGCCAGCTCTTCCCTGCCGGCCGTGTGCGGCCGTGTCTGCCCGCAGGAGAGCCAGTGCGAGGGCAAGTGCACCCGCGGCATCAAAAACGAGCCGGTGGGCATCGGCCGCCTGGAGCGCTTTGTGGCCGACTGGCACCGCGAGCATTCTGCCGACACGCCCGCTGTCCCCGCCCCCAACGGCCATAAGGTCGCCATCATCGGCGCAGGCCCCTCGGGCCTGACGGCTGCCGGCGACCTGGCAAAGCTGGGCTATAAGGTCACCGTTTACGAGGCGCTGCATGTGGCCGGCGGTGTTTTGATGTACGGCATCCCCGAGTTCCGTCTGCCCAAGGCCATCGTGCAGAACGAGATCGACGGTCTGAAAGCGATGGGCGTGGACATCCAGTGCAACATGGTCATCGGCAAGGTGCTGACCATCGACGAGCTGATGGAGGACTACGGCTACGAAGCCGTGTATGTGGCCTCTGGCGCCGGCCTGCCCCGCTTTATGGGCATCCCCGGCGAAAGCCTGAACGGCGTGTACTCCGCCAACGAGTTTTTGACCCGTTCCAACCTGATGAAGGCGTATCTGCCCACCAGCAAGACTCCCATCTCCACCGGCAAGGCTGTTGCGGTCGTGGGCGGCGGCAACGTGGCGATGGACGCCGCCCGCAGCGCCATGCGCCTGGGCGCCGAAAAGGTGTATATCGTGTACCGCCGCGGCATGGAAGAACTGCCCGCCCGTAAAGAGGAAGTGGAGCACGCCGTGGAGGAAGGCATCATCTTCAAAACGCTGTGCAACCCCACCGAGATCCTGGCCGACGAAAACGGCCATGTGCGCGGCATGAAGTGCATTGAGATGGAGCTGGGCGAGCCGGATGCTTCGGGCCGCCGCCGCCCCATTGCCAAGGCCGACAGCGAATTCGAGATCGAGGTGAACACCGTGATCATGAGCCTGGGCACAAGCCCGAACCCGCTGATCCGTTCCCCCACGCCGGGCCTGGAGCCCCACAAGCAC
>CAMFSB010000267.1 GCA_945982465.1 uncultured Faecalibacterium sp.
CGCGTCTAACTCCTCTTGTTCGCTCTTCAGCCCGCCTGCCACATCGCCTTTGGCGACAGCTACCCCGGCACCCTGGCCGGCGGCAAGGAGATGACCGACGAGCAGCGCGCGGCCCATGGCATGAACAAATCGGCCACCCACGAGGATGTGATGATCGGCGCGGCCGACACCTGCATCACCGGCCGCACCAAAGACGGCCGCACGGTGCCCATCTTCGCCGGCGGCGAGTGGGTGCTGTGATGGGCCCCGCCGCGGGCGGACGCTGCAATAAAAAGGAAAACGAACCGGAGAACTGCGCGGCCGCCTGTGCCGCAAAAGCCTTTGCGCCGGAGTTTTCGGCCCGGCACCGGGAGAACCTGGCCCACCCTGCCGCGGCCGATCTGTTCCGCGTGATCGCGGCGGGCATGGTGGCCTGGTTCCACATCTGGCAGCAAAGCTGGGTGGGGGCAGGCCCGGTGGATCACTGGCCCCGCACCGGCGCGGTGTGGGTGGATGTGCTGATCCTGCTGTCGGCGTTCTGCCTGTTTCTGCCCTACGCGAGCGCCGTGGCCGAACACCGGCCGCTGCCTCAGCTTACGCCCGCGCAGTTTTACCGCAAGCGTGCGGTGCGCATCCTGCCCTCGTATTATGTGTGCCTGGCCGCGTCGCTGGCCATGGTGCTGTACCGGCGGGGCTGGTCGAAGGATCTGGCGGTGGATCTGGCCAGCCACCTGACGCTGACGCAGATGTTTTTCCCGGCGGGGTACACCCGCGCGCAGCTCAACGGCGTGACCTGGACGCTGACTATTTTCGCGCTGTTCTATGCGATGTTCCCCTGGCTGGCAAAGGCCATGGCGCGCCGCCCGGTGCAGACGCTCACGGCCCTGCTGGCCGTGCAGCTGGGGTACAGCCTGTGGGCGGCGCCGCAGTACGGCACGGCGGCATACGGCTTTTTATTCAACCAGTTCCCGGCGTTCTGCGGCGTGTTTGCCGTGGGCTTTGCCGGGGCGCTGGCGTTTGCCTGGCTGGGGCGCTGCCCGGCGGTCTGGAGCCGCAGCGCCCGCGTGTGCTTTACGCTGCTGGGGCTGGCGGCCCTGTGGGGGGTAGACCGGTTGCTGCGGGCGCAGAACAGCCGGGAATACCAGCTTGTCCAGCTTACGGGCCGAATGCCGCTGGCGCTGGCAGTGTGCACCGCAATGGTGTGCCTGGCACTGGGCGTGGCCATCCCGCTGCGGCGGGTGTGGCGCTTTCTGGCGGGCATCAGCTTTAATTTTTACCTGTGGCACCAGATGCTGGCGGTGTGGTTCAAATATTATTTCCGCATCCCGGCCTGGGCGGGCGATACGCCGCCCAACCAGCTGGGCGATGCGGCCTGGATGCACCGCTACAATCTGCTGTGCTGGGCGCTGGCGCTGGGCAGCGCCGTGCTGTTTACCTATGGGGTCGAAAAACCGGCGGCTCGCCTGCTTGCCCGCCGCACGGGGGAAGAATAAAGGGGAAAAGGGGAGCGTGTATTTTGTCGTTGCTTACCAAGGATAAGGATTTTTATAAAACGCTGGCGCACCTGATGGTGGTCGTGGTGCTGCAGAATGTGGTGGCCTACAGCATTAATATGGCCGATAATCTGATGCTGGGCGCTTACAGCCAGGCCAGCCTTTCGGGCGCGGCCACCGTGAACATGATCCAGTTCGTGTTCCAGAGCATCGTCAACGCCCTGGGCGAGGGCGTGGTCATCCTCAGCAGCCAGTATTGGGGCCAGCGCCGCACCGAGCCGGTGCGCCGCATCATCGGCATCGCGCTGACCGGCGCGTTTGCCGTGGGCCTGGCAGTCACGACGCTGACCTCGCTGTTCCCGCGGCAGATCGTGGGCCTGTTTACCACCGACGCCGCCATCATCGAGCAGGGCGCGGCCTATCTGGAGCTGATCCGGTTTACCTATGTGCTGTTTGCGCTTACCGCCGTGCTCAACGCGGCGCTGCGCACCATCGGCTCGGTCAACATCACGTTCGGCGTTTCGGTGCTGTCGCTGGTGGTGGACGTGAGCATCAACTATGCGCTGATCTTTGGCCGGTTCGGCATGCCTGAACTGGGCATCCGCGGCGCGGCGGTGGGCACCCTTACGGCCCGCACGCTGGAGGTGTTGGTCACCGGCGGCTACCTGCTGCTGCGCGACCAAAAGCTGCGGCTGTTCCGGCGCGGGCTGTTCCGGCTGGATCAGCTGCTGGCAAAGGACTATCTGCGGGTGGTGCGCAATGTGGTCACCTCGTCGCTGCTGTGGTCGCTGGCCACGCCCATCCAGACCGGCATCCTCGGTCACCTGACCGCCGACGCCATCGCGGCTAACTCGGTGTCCACCACGCTGTACCAGTACCTCAAGGTGGTCACGCAGGGCGAGGCGCTGGCCTCCAGCGTCATCGTGGGCCGCACGGTGGGCCGCGGGGACATGGGCAAGATCCGGGAGTATTCCCGCACGCTGCAGGTGATTTATGTGGCCATCGGCCTTGTGCTGGGTGTTGCGCTGTACTTTGTGCGCATCCCGCTGCTGACGCTGTACGACCTGACCCCTGCTGCGCGCGAAATGGCCAACGGCATCCTGATCCTGCTGTGCTTTGTAATGGTGGGCATGGCCTACGAAATGCCGGTCAGCGCGGGCATCATCCGCGGCGGCGGCGACACCCGCTATTCGCTGGTCACCAACCTGATCACCACCTGGGGCATCGTAATGCCGCTGTCGTTCGCGGCGGCATTCTGGTTCAAGTGGCCGGTGGTGGCCGTGGTGGCCTGCCTGAACTCGGATCAGATCTTCAAGTGCATCCCGGCGGCGGTCTGGGCCAACAGCTACCGCTGGGTGCACAGCCTGACCCAGAAGGAAGAAGCCTGATGCGCGCGCCCCGGCGGCAAAAACCGCCGCCGGGGGCTTGCATTCGGCAGCAAAGCGTGCTATACTCTATATGTACGTTTATAAACTCAATGGAAAGTGGGCCGCAAGGTCCGCTTTTCTTGTTTGTACGGAGGTTTTTGCATGGCGAACAAAACGGGCGGCAGCACCGCGCAGCGGGTCGAGCAGCTGGTGCGCCCCGTGGTCGAGGGCATGGGCCTGCGGCTGTGGGACGTGGTGTTTGAAAAAGAGGGGCCGGATTGGTATCTGCGCGTCCTCATCGACCGGGACGGCGCAATGGAGACCGCTACCTGCGCGGATGTGTCGCATGGGAG
>CAMFSB010000268.1 GCA_945982465.1 uncultured Faecalibacterium sp.
TGGTCAGAAACTCAGCGGGCAGCGGCTCGGGCAGCAGTTCGGCATGCTCCAGCGTCTGGGCGATGCATTTGGCGATCTGGCTGCTGGCAAGCCCCTCTGTCTGCGGGTAAACGGCCAGCAGCGGGGCGGCGGCCACCTGCGCTTCGGTGCGCACCAGGGGGTTGGTCATCTGCTTGCGCAGCAGCGTGCCGCCCACTTCGCCCTGGAAGTAATAGGTCTGGCCGATCTCCAGCTTATCGGCGGCGTAGGGGTTATTGAACCAGGAAAGCTCCAGCACGGCGGTCTCGTCGCCGGCGGTCACCTTTTCCAGCGTGCGGCCGCCGCGGCTGCGTGCAGCAGTACGTTTCGGCCTCGGGCATTGCGGGGTCACCTTTCCCAGCGTGCGGCGGCCGCTGATGCGCCGCTTGCCGGGCTTTGCGTATACCTGCGCTTTGATCACGCATTCGGTGTAGCAGGGGGCCTCGGCGGGGGAGTAGCAGCGCGAAAAATCCACATATTTGCGCGGGTAATGGCACAATAAGTCCGCCAGCGTGTAAATGCCCAGCTTTTCAAAGCGTTCGGCCGTTTTGGGGCCTACGCCTTTCAGGTACTGTACGGGGGTGCCGGCGGTCAGCGTGCGCTGCACGCCGATCAGCCGCGGTTCGTGTTCGGCTTGCGCCATGGCGGGGCCTCCTTTCGGTACAAATGCCGCGGGCGGGATGCGGGCAAACAGGGAATGCGGCAGAATAGGCCTTCATTCTTCTTCAAACAGGATGCGCAGCATGCTGTCCGGGTCGTTGAGAAAGCGGCGGGTCAGCCGGTAGTGCTCGGTGTCGCGGTAAGCGGTGCGCGCGACGCCCTGCTGGGAAAACTGGTAGATGCACGCGCCCGGGTAGGCCATCAGAATGGGGGAGTGGGTGGCGATGATGAACTGCGACCCCTGCGCCGCCAGCTCATGCAGCAGCGTCAGCAGCGCCAGCTGCCGCGTGGGGGAAAGAGCGGCCTCCGGCTCGTCCAGCAGGTACAGCCCCTGCCCGCCAAAGCGGTGCTGCATAATGGCCAGAAAGCTCTCGCCATGGGACTGCTCGTGCAGCGAAACACCGCCGTAACTGGCAAGGACCGGCGCGCCGAACGACGGCTCCGCGTCCATGCGGTCGATCTCGGTGGCCACGTTGTAGACGCTTTCCGCCCGCAGGAAAAACCCGTCCCGGGGGTAAGCGCCGCGGGAAAGGTTCAGGTATTCGTGCAGCCCCGAATGGGTGGCCGCCGTGGAAAAATGAAAATTGCGGGTGCCGCCCTCGGCATTGAAGCCGGCCGCCACCGCGATGGCTTCAAGCAGGGTGGATTTACCGGTGCCGTATTCGCCCACAAAAAAGGACACATCTGCCGGGAAAAACAGCCGCTGCCCCTCGGATAAATACCGTATGGCCGGCAAAGCGCTGTAGTATTCGCCCCGGGGCGGCGCCTCGCGCAGAAACACGCTTTCCAGATACCGTTTTTGCTGCATGGCCGCTGCTCCTTTCTCCGCGCCTGCCGCGCCGGGGCAGGCGGGCTGCCTTTATTCTAGCATCCGGGCCAGCGGATTGCAATGCGGGCTGCGGCCGCAAAAAAGCCGGCCTGCGCAGCAGGGCGCAGGCCGGCAGGAAGCATACATGGCAAACAGCGGGCAGCAAAGCCGGGAAACCGTGTTATTCCACACTGATCATATAGTAATACACCGGCTGGCCGCCGCGGATGTGGCTGACCTCCACACTGCCGGGGCACTTGGCCTTGACCAGCTCGGTGGTGCGCTCGGCGTCCTCGTCGGAAACATCACACCCGGAGATCACGGTCACAAAGCTGGTGCCTTTTTTGCACATGCTGCGGGCCAGGCGGTAGGTGGCCTTGGTCACATCGTTGGAGGTGGCGACGATCTTGCCGTTTTCCAGCGCCATGATCTCGCCCTTCTTGATGGGCTTGCCGTCAAACTCGCTGTCGCGGGCGGCATAGGTGATCAAACCGGTGGAGACCTTGTCGGCGGCCTGCATCATGGCAATGGTATTGGCCTCCACGCTGGCCGAGGGGTCAAAAGTCAGCATGGCCGTGATGCCCATGGGCACCGTACGGGTGGGCAGCACCACCACCTTGCGGTCGGCCAGCTTCTGGGCCTGCTCCGCCGCCATGATGATGTTTTTATTGTTGGGCAGCACGAACACGGTCTTGGTGGGCACGCTCTGGATCGCGGCCAGAATCTCCTCGGTGGCGGGGTTCATGGTCTGCCCGCCGGACACCACCGCGTCCACGGCCAAATCGGAGAACACGGCCTTCAGCCCCTCGCCGGCGGCAACGGCCACAAAACCGTAATCGCGGTCCGGGTCAACGGCAGCATAGATGAACTCGCTGGCGGCCTCGTCCTTTTTCTTCTGCTCGGCTTCGGCCTGCTTTTCCAGCCCTTTGCCCTGCTTCTGCCGCGCCAGGAACTGCTCGTGCATGTTCTCGATCTTAAAGCCGGTCAGGTAGCCGTACTTCAGCGCCTCGGACACGATCTTGCCGGGGTCGGCGGTGTGCACGTGCAGGTTGATCACGTCGTCGTCCTCAATGCACACCACGCTGTCGCCGTTGGATTCGGCAAACGCGCGCAGCTTGGCGGCGCTGGCGCCCTCGTTCTTGTTTACCAAAAACTGGGTGCAGTAGCCGTTTTTGATGTCCTCCACCTTCATCAGGTCGTCGGTATACACGCCCTTGCCGGCGTTGGTGGTGGAGAGCTTGGCCTTGTTCTGGGCGGCGCTTTCCTCGCTTGTAATGGGGTCCTCGCCGTGGAATACCTTCTGCATGCCCTCAAAAATGATCAGCAGGCCCTGGCCGCCGGCGTCAACCACGCCGGCCTTTTTCAGCACCGGCAGCTGGTTGGGGGTGTTGTCCAGCGCGCGCTGGCCGGCCGCCATCACCAGATCCCACAGCTCGCTTTCGCCGGCAATGCCGCTGGCGGCGGCCTCCTCGCTGGCAACGCGGGCCACAGTGAGCATGGTGCCCTCGGTGGGCTTCATCACGGCCTTGTACGCGCCGGCCACGCCTTTTTCCAGCGCGGCCACCAGGTCGGCGGCGTCAGCCTCCTTTTTGCCCTCCAAAGCCTTGGAAAAACCGCGGAACAGCAGGCTGGTGATCACGCCCGAATTGCCGCGCGCGCCGCGCAGCAGGGCGGACGCGGTTGCATCTACCGCTTTGGCG
>CAMFSB010000269.1 GCA_945982465.1 uncultured Faecalibacterium sp.
TTTTCAGGTTGTTCTGCCGCAGCCCCCGGATCTGGATCACGTTCGGATAGGTCATAAAACCGCCTCACTTTCTTTGCCGCAGGGGAGACCCTGCGTTTTTCTTTGCACCGGAACCTGAATTTCCGAAAGCCACTGGCGTTCGTCCTCCTTGTTCCAGACCCCGTCGATGTAGCTTTCCCGGATGTCGCCGGCGATCTCATAGCCGTTTTCCTCAATGTACCGCAGCACAGTCTCGTACGATTCCGAAAAGGTGCGGTACGAGCCTTTGTGGAAAATGCAGGCCGCTTGCACCGCGGGCAGGGTCCTGAAGCGCAGACCGCCGATCTCCTGCTTTGCCTCCACAACCGATTCGCAGATCTCCACCAGAATGTCCCCGTCCTTGTAGCCCGGCTCCAGATACCTGGTAAAGCAGTATTCCGGCAGGGCGCATTCGCAGCCGGCCTGTTCCATCAACGCGCCCATCGCCGGCATCCGGTCGAACAGGCGGTCGTAGGATTCCAGCCGCATGCGCATGCAGGCCACCGTGGCCTTTGGGAGGGTTTTGATCAGCACCGGGGAAGAAAGCCCAGTCCTTTTTTTGGCCAGATATCCATCCACCACGGCGATCTGCCGGGTAAGCTCCGCGATCTTTGACAGCAACTCCGACTTTTTCTTCAAAAGCACCGCTTCCTCGTCGGCCCCGGCGTTGATGCGGGCAATTTCCTCCAGCGTGAACCCCGCCAGCTTCAGCGCGGTGATCTGGTGGAGCACCGCCATCTGGGCGAGGGTGTAGTAGCGGTAGCCGTTTTCCGGGTGGATCAGCGCCGGTATCAGCAGGCCCTGCTCCTCGTAAAAGCGCAGGGCCTTGACCGTCACATGGTTCATCGCCGCGAACATGCCGATCTTATAAAGGGTGTCGCCGGCCCTTTCGGCACAGGGCCGGTGTTCCTGTTTCATTTCCATCGCGTTACTCCCATCGGAATGCGTGGCCTGCCCCGTTATGCCCCAGCAGGGCAAAAACCTCGCCCTTTTGCACAGCAAAGGACAAATCATCCACTGCTTTGCGGTTCCCAAACGATTTTGTCAGGTTATTTACGCTGACAACCGGTTCGTTCATAGCAGGATCCTCCTTGTGGTTTTTCGGGGAGGAGTATAGCACCTCCCCTAAAGGGGAGAGTCAAGGGGGATTTTTGCCCGCGGAAAAAACAAACAGGAAACGGTGCGGGGCCGTTTCCTGCTCAGACTGACGGTTCAGGTTTTTGGTGACCAGCCACAGATACGCGGGGAAGAACTTTACCCCCGCCTGTTTGAGCGTGTTTCGCAGATCGGTCACATCCACCGGAACCGTCAGGGAATAGCCGCTCTGCGGCTATTATACTATACAGGGGGAGGGCGGTAAATCAACGCTCCGTCGAGCCGGGCGGGGCTTACGCCTTTTCCAGAAAGTCCCGCCGGTACTGGGAGGGGGTGATGCCCTCGGCCTTTTTGAACGCCTTGGTAAACACCCGGTAGTCGGCATAGCCGGCGCGCGCCGATACCTCCGTGATGGACAGCGAGGTGGTCAGCAAAAGCTGCTTTGCCTGCTCCATGCGGATGCTGGTCAGATAGGCCAGAAAATTGACCCCGATCTCGCTTTTGAACAGCTGGCTGATGTACGGGGCGCTGAGATGGAACTGCTCCGCCAGCACCGACAGGCTCACGTCCTCGGCCAGGTGCTCCTGCAAATAGCGGGTGATCCCGTGGATCGTCCGCTGGTCCTGCTGTTCCGGCTCTGCCGTGGCCGATACGCGCTGCTGGAACAGGGAAATTTTCAGGCTGTCGATGCAGGCACCGAACTCCTCATAGTTCACCGGCTTTAGGATATAGTCTGTGATCTGCAGCCGCAGCGCCTCCCGGCAGTAGGAAAAATCGTCGTAGCCGGACACGATGACAAAGGCCGTGTTCGGGTGCTTGATACGGGCGAGCTGAATGACCTTCAGGCCGCTCATGATGGGGATGTTGATGTCCATGATGGCGATATCCGGCCGCAGGGCGTCGATCTTTGCCAGCGCCTCCATGCCGTCGGCGGCTTCGCCCACCACTTCGCAGTCATGGGCCTCCCAGTCAAACAGCCGCTTGAAGCCCTCGCGGATCATGATCTCGTCGTCCACCAAAAGCACGCGCAGCTTTTTCATTCCGTTCCCTCCTTCAGCGGCAGCAGGATGTGGGCGGTCACGCCGCCGGTTTCATTTTCGGTGTAGGAAAGGCCGTATTCCCGCCCGCACAGCAGCTTGATGCGCTTTTGCACGTTCAGGATGCCGATGCTGTTGCCGCTGAGCCTGGGCGGCTGCCTGGCGTAGGCGCACAGCAGCGCGTCGACCGCGGCTTTCCCGCCCGGGGCAAAGCCGCTGCCCGTGTCCCGCACGCGGATCTCCAGCCGGCCGTCGCCGGCGCGCTGGGCGGCAATGGTCACGGTGCCCCGGTAGCCCTTGTTTTTCAGGCCGTGGAGCAGGCTGTTCTCCACAATGGGCTGCAGGATGAAGTTGGGTACCTGCGCGCCGCCCAGCTCCGGGTCGATGTTGTATTCGCACTGCAGCTCGGGGTAGCGGCAGCACATCAGATCCATGTAGGCTTCCAGCAGTTCCATTTCATCGTCCAGCGTGACCATGGCCCGGTCCACCTTGACGCTGAGCCGGAAAAAATCCACCAGCCGCATCAAAAGGCCGGCCACCTTGGCGTTGCCGTCCAGCTGCGCCTGAATGCGGATGGTGTCCAGCGTGTTGTAAAGGAAATGGGGGTTCACCTGGCTTTTCAGGTACAGCATGGACATCTTTTGCTCGGTCAGCTCTGCCCGGAGCGCTTCCGGGTTTTCCAGCGTCAGGTAAAACGACAGGGCCATCAGCGTGATGCCCATGCCGCTGATCAGCCAGGTGTGGTGCAGGCCCTGCAAAATGCACACGATGAGTTCGATGGCAAGGGCGATGCCGATGGCGGATTTTTTCTTTTTGTCGATCTGCCTGCGGTTTACCGCCAGCAGCCCGGCGCACAGCAGCAGATAAAAGGCTACCGCCCCGTAGGGGCCCCGCAGGGAAGGCCCGGCGCAATACTACCCCACCCCCGTTACCGGGGAAGACCGCGGCCCCAGCCAAAAGCCCCGCCCCGCCAC
>CAMFSB010000270.1 GCA_945982465.1 uncultured Faecalibacterium sp.
CGGCAAGGTGCGCTTTGATCGGTATGTGTTCCATTCCGGCGACGAAATGGTTACGTTCTGCGAAGTGTACGCCGGTGAATACGGAAGTGCAATGGGCGCGTGTGCCGTTGCACTGCGCCGCTTCTTCATTCTTGGCGGCTGAGCGCGGCTGCGCTGCCTTCGATCCCCCAACACCCTGCCGGAGCCGCTGTGCTCCGGCGGGGTGTTTTTTGGTTTGGAGCGCAGGCGCCGCCCAAAAACAGAGGGAGATTTTGGGCAGAGCACCGTCTGTTCTGCCCAACCGATCCCAAGCCGGCCCCTTGCGGCAAGCGCCCCTGCCGGCAAAAGTGGAGAATGCAGTTCTGCACAGCGTCTGCTGCGCCGAAGGCCGCAGGCGGCAAATCAGGAGCGAGTAAGGCGAAGCGCTTGCCCTAATTAAGGCGCTGAACAGGGCCGATTTTGTTGCGTTTTGACATTTTAGCCAAATGAATAGAGAAAAAATTGGTGCTAATAGCATGAATAAATTGAAAAAATCGGTTGACAAGTTTATAGTTTTGTATTTTAATAAAATAAAAGAACGGGCCGGGCAACCCCCACACGGCAATTGCCCGGACGTTGGATGAGAAACAAGGATCGCACGATCCTGTCGCAACACGCCAATAGAAAAAGAAGGAGAAATTGCTATGAAAAACATTTCCCGTCGTCAGTTCCTCGAGGCCGCAGGCTTTACCGCGGCGGCCGCTGCCCTCACCGCCTGCGGCGGTTCCTCCAGCAGCACTGCGGCATCGACCGCCGGCTCCGCAGGCGACGGAACGCCTGATCTGAGCGGCTACAAGCTGTGCATCGGCGAGGTTCAGACCGACGACCGCGCCCAGATCCGCGTGGAATACTTCCAGAACTACATCAAGAGCCGCTACGGCACCGACTTTATGATCACCGAAAAGATCGAAGACGGCGACGGCGAGATGACCAACATTGAAAATGCTGCCATGGCGGGCTGCGATGCCTTCGTCAGCTACCAGAACCAGTATATGCTGGCTTCCTGCCAGAAGGCCCAGAGCGAGGGCATCATGTATTGCGCCAACTCGGTTCCCAACGCAGGCGGCGCCCCGGACTGCATCGCGGCCAACCTGCCCAACTACATCGGCTGCTTCGGCCAGAACCAGCCCGGCACCGGCGCTTTGATCCGTGATTATCTGGCCGCAAACGCTTCCGCCGACGGCGCCGAGGGCTTTTTGTTCATCACCGGCATCGCCTCCCGCAACAACCAGCAGCACACCCAGGTCACACTGCAGTCGCTGCAGGCACTGGTTGACCTGTACGGTCTGGAGTTCGACGCCATCAAGGACGGCACCTACGCCGACCTGACCGCCCTGGCCCAGACCGACCAGCCCGGCGAATACACCAACAACAAGGGCGTCAACATTTACATCCTGCCCGGCCTGTGGACTGCCGACACCTGGCTGCCCACCCTGTCCCCGGCGCTGCAGAGCGGCAAGTACGGCTGGATCATTGCCTGTGATGCTGCTTTTACCGCCTGTGCACAGGTGATGCAGGACGTGGAATCCTCGATGAACATGAACATCCGCTTCGTCTGCGTTTCCGGCATCAACGATTCGCTGGTCGCCACCATGAACACCACCGATCCGTCCGGCAACCCGACCATCGACTTTGTCGCCTGCGGCCTGCAGACCATTACCGACGGCGCGGCGTACGCCCTGGCCATGAACAGCCTGCCCGGCTATCAGGACAAGATGCGCAAGGCCGACGGCACCATGGGCAGCCTGCTGAGCCCGCGCGTTGGCATCAGCAATTCGGCCGAGCTGGCCGAGCTGTCCGATTGGGATATGCTCGCCACCAAGAAGTGGGCAGGCTCGTACAAGTACATCGACTCGATGCTCTCCGTGGTCAACCCGGAGTTGACCGTTGACAGCATCCAGTCCTTCCTGGATACGGTGGTCACCGTCGATTCGCTGCACGCGATGGACGACTGATCGTGCCGCTCCGGTGACGCCCGGACTTTTCTGATCCCCCCGAAAAATGAAGAGGTTGCAATCCCCTGTCAGCCTCTTCATTTTTCTATGTTTGCAAGAAAGCAGGCGCACAGGGCGTTCCTGTGGCTAAAGGAGGTTCTTTATGGAACACAATCGTGAAGTCGTTATTGAGATCCGGGATCTCAGTAAAAATTTCGGCGTCACACAAGCACTTTCCCATGTGGATTTCGTTGTGGAGTCCGGCGAGATCCATGGCCTGATCGGCGAAAACGGCTCCGGCAAGTCCACGGTTTCTTCCATCGTGGCCGGCCTGCAGCCCCCTTCCAGCGGCGAGATGTTTTACCACGGCAAGCCCTGGAGCCCCAAAACCGTGCTGGACGCAAAGCACGCCGGCATTGCCATGATCGTGCAGGAGGCCGGCACCATCCCCGGCATCTCGGTGGCAGTAAACAGCTTGCAGGGCGATTACGAAAAATTCCGCAAAGGGATCTTTGTGGATAAGGGCAAGATGGTGGCCGAGGCCAAAAAAGCTCTGGAAAAGATTGGTGTGACGGACATCAACCCGGCCCTGCCCACCCGTCTGTTCGATATGCAGCAGCGCAAGCTGATCGAGATTGCCGCCGCTATGAAGGACGATCCGGACGTGCTGATCGTGGACGAGACCACAACGGCCCTGTCCCAGTCCGGCCGCGATGTGCTGTACAGGGTGATGCACCAGATGGCAGACTCGGGCAAGACGGTCATGATCATCAGCCACGACCTGGACGAGATCATGGAGCAGTGTGATGTGCTGACCATCCTGCGCGACGGCGTGATCATCGACAACCTGCGCAAGGAACGCTTTGAGGCCGACGACATCAAGCGCAAAATGATCGGCCGCGAGGTGCAGGGCAACTACTACCGCAGCGACATGGATCCCTACGAAAAGGATCAGGTGGTGCTCAAGGCAGACTGCATCACCACGATGCATGACCTGCTTTGCTTCAGTCTGGAGCTGCACAAGGGCGAGATTCTGGGCATCGGCGGCCTGTCGGACTGCGGTATGCACACCGTGGGCCGTGCACTGTACGGCCTGGATGGGGTTGTGGACGGAGAAGTGGTTCTGGCAAACGGCTGCGGAGGCAAAAAGAAAGGGTT
>CAMFSB010000271.1 GCA_945982465.1 uncultured Faecalibacterium sp.
AGGCCACCTGCTTGATCTTGGAATTGCGCTCGCTGTGGTAGCGCGCCTCGGGCTCGCCGCCCTCACCGGTATTGCTGCGGCCGCCCAGACGGTTCAGGGCGATGGCAATGGTCTCGTGTGCTTCGCTGCTCAGTGCGCCGTAGCTCATGGCAGCGCCCTTGAACCGCTTGACGATGCTGGAGACCGGCTCTACCTCTTCCAGCGGGATGCCGCCATCTGCGGCGTAGTTGAAGTCCAGCAGGCTGCGCAGATGCACGCCCTCGGCACCCATGTTGTCCACCGTCTGGGTGAACTGCTTGAAGGTGGCGTAATCGCCGGTGCGGCAGGCCTTCTGGAACAGGTGGATGGTCTGGGGGTTGAACAGGTGCTCTTCCTTGCCGCTGCGGAACTTGTGCGCGCCGCCGCTTTCCAGCTGCATGTTGATGTCCAGCCCCAGCGGGTCATAGGCCTTTTGATGCAGCGCCTCCACATCGCGCTGGATATCCTCCAGCGTGATGCCGCCCACACGGCTGACCGTGCCGGTAAAATATTTGTCGATCACATCCTTCGAGATGCCCACCGCCTCGAAGATCTGGCTGCCCTGGTAGCTCTGGATGGTGGAAATGCCCATCTTGGAGGCGATCTTCACAATCCCGTGCAGCACGGCGTTGTTGTAATCCTCCACGGCGGCGTAAAAATCCTTGTCCAGCAGCCCCTCGTCGATCAGCTCGCCGATGGTCTCCTGCGCCAGATAAGGGTTGATGGCGCTGGCACCGTAGCCCAGCAGCGTGGCAAAGTGATGCACCTCGCGCGGCTCGGCGCTTTCCAGGATCAGCGCCATGGCGGTGCTCTTTTTGGTGCGCACCAGATACTGCGACACCGCCGACACCGCCAGCAGGCTGGGGATGGCCACATGGTATTCGTCGATGTCCCGGTCCGACAGGATCACGATGTTGGCGCCGTCCTTGTAGGCGCGGTCCACCTCCAGAAATACGCGGTCGATGGCCTTTTCCAGGCTGGTGTTCTTGTAATAGTTGATGGACACCGTGGCCACCTTGAAGCCCGGCACGTTCATGTGCTTAATCTTGAGCAGGTCGGTCTCGGTGAGGATGGGGTTGTGGATCTTGAGCACCTTGCAGTTTTCGGGCTTATCCTCCATCAGGTTGCCGTGCGCGCCCACATATACGCTGGTGGAGGTGACCACCTCCGCACGACTGGCGGCGCGGGGGGGATTGGTCACCTGGGCGAACAGCTGCTTGAAATAGTTGAACAGCGGCGGCCGCTGCCCGCTGAGCACCGCCAGCGGCGTGTCGGTGCCCATGGCGCCCGACGGCTCGGCGCCCAGCCGGGCCATGGGCAGCACCAGGGTGTTCACTTCCTCGTATTGATAGCCAAAGGCCTTTTGCAGGCGGGTCAGTTCGTCGCGGGTGTAGCCGGGCACCTTCTGGTTGGGGATCTTCAGATCGTGCAGGTGCACCAGGTTGCGGTCGATCCATTCGCCGTACGGCTCGCGGGAGGCGTAATACTCTTTCAGCTTTTCGTCGTCTACCACTTCGCCCTTGACGGTGTCCACCAGCAGCATTTTACCGGGGCGCAGCCGGTCCTTGATCTGCACGTTTTCGGGCGGGCAGTCCAGCACGCCCACCTCGGACGAGAGGATCATGCGGCCGTCCCTGGTGATGTAGTACCGGCTGGGGCGCAGGCCGTTGCGGTCCAGCACGGCGCCCACCACGTCGCCGTCCGAAAACAGAATGGCGGCGGGGCCGTCCCACGGCTCCAGCATGGTGGCGTAATACTGGTAAAAATCCCGCTTTTTCTGGCTGATGTTCTTGTTGTTCTCCCACGGCTCGGGGATGGTGATCATCACGGCCAGGGGCAGATCCATGCCGTTCATCACCATGAATTCCAGGGCGTTGTCCAGCATGGCCGAATCCGACCCGGCGGTGTTCACAATGGGCAGTACCTTGTTCAGATCGTCCTTCATCACGGTGCTGGCAACGGTCTCCTCGCGGGCCAGCATCAGGTCGGTGTTGCCCTTGATGGTGTTGATTTCGCCGTTGTGCAGGATAAAGCGGTTGGGGTGGGCGCGCATCCAGCTGGGCGTGGTGTTGGTGGAAAAGCGGCTGTGCACCAGGCCGATGGCGCTTTCGTAATCCTCGTCCTGCAGGTCGGCGTAAAAGCGGCGCAGTTCGGTTACCAGGAACATGCCCTTGTAGACGATGGTGCGGCTGGACAGGCTGGCCACATAGGTGCCGCTGTTGGACTGCTCGAACACGCGGCGCACGATGTACAGCTTGCGCTCAAAATCCAGCCCGCGGGCGATTTTGGCGGGCTTTTTGATAAAGCACTGCCAGATGCTGGGCATGCAGTCGCGAGCTTTCTGGCCCAGGATCTCGGGCGCAACGGGCACCTCGCGCCAGGCCAGAAACTCCAGCCCCTCCTTGCGGGTGACCAGCTCAAACATTTTCTGCGCCTGCACGCGGGCGTGTTCATCCTGCGGGAAGAAGAACATGCCCACGCCGTAATCACGCTCGCAGCCCAGTTCGATGTTCAGCCCGTCGGCCACCTTGGTGAAAAATTTGTGGCTGATCTGCAGCAGAATGCCCACGCCGTCGCCGGTTTTGCCCTCGGCGTCCTTGCCGGCACGGTGCTCCAGCCGTTCCACAATGGTCAGCGCGTCGCTGACGGTCTGGTGGGTCTTGCGGCCCTGAATGTCCACCACAGCGCCGATGCCGCAGGCGTCGTGCTCAAAGCGCGGGTCGTACAGGCCGGCGGGGGTGGTGCGTTCGGTAAAGTTTTCCATTTCCAATCCCATTCCCTTACTCTATTGCGGTGAAAGGCGAAAACAAAAACGGCGCTTTCTGCCCGGGGCACACAGCCCCCTTGGGCAGAAAACGCCGTTGTTTTCTGTACCTGTTATTATACAAAAGAGTTGCCCCGCAGGCAATAGCAAGTTCATCGGCAGGGCACTGAAAATTTGGGCCGGGAAACGCTTACAACTGGGCGATTTGCCGGTTTTGGCGGACAAAATCACTAAATTGTATCTGTGCCAAACACAAACGCGGCGCCGCACCCGGGGGCGGCGCCGCTGCGCGCGGAATGATAAAAGGATCAGTAG
>CAMFSB010000272.1 GCA_945982465.1 uncultured Faecalibacterium sp.
GGGTCGCGGCAGATCTCGCTGGCCAGCTCCACATTTTCCAGCGCGGTCAGGTTCTGCACCAGGTTATAAAACTGGAACACAAACCCGATATCGTACCGGCGGTATTCCGTAAGCTGCTTTGCCGTATAGTCCGAGATGACCTGCCCATCCAGCATGATGGTGCCCTCGTCGCAGGTGTCCATGCCGCCAAGCATGTTCAGCAGCGTGGTTTTGCCCGCGCCCGAAGGCCCCACAATGATGCAGAATTCGCCTTTATCAATATAAAAATTCATTTTATCTGCCGCCGCAATGCGCACATCGCCCGTCTGATAAAACTTGGAAACATCTGTAAAGGTAACAAAATGCTCCATAGCCCTGCCTCCTCCGGTTTTTCCGCCCGCGTTGGCGCCGGGCAGATAGATACCTTTATACTATAGCGTAGAATTGTGACCAAATTCAATAGATTGTGTGAATTTCGCGTACAGAAGCGGCGGGCCGGGGCCTGTGCAGTCATATGTGCAGCGAATAACGCCGCATCCAGCTGTTGAGCTGGATATAATAGGCGATCAGCTGCGGGCCGGCCATCAACTGGCCGAACCAGGGCCGGCCGGTCTGCGCTGGGGCCTGCATAAACGCCTCGGCTTTTGCCCGGTCGGTAAAGGCCAGGATGGGCGAGGACGGGTCGGCCAGAATTTCCCGCAGCCGCCTGCACAGCAGCTTTTCGTAGCGGGGGTCGTAGGTTTTGGGGTACGGGCTTTTTTTGCGGTGCAGCAGCTCCGGCGGCAGAAGATCGGCACAGGCGTCGCGCAGCAGCGATTTTTCCACGCCGTTCTGCTGCTTCATCGCAAACGGCACGTTCCAGACATACTCGATGATGCGGTGGTCGGCAAACGGGACCCGCGCTTCCAGCCCGGAATACATGCTGGTACGGTCCATGCGGTCCAGCAGCGTGGGCATAAACCATTTGAGGTTCAGGTAGGCGATCTGGCGCCGGCGGGCCTCAAAGGGGCTTTCCCCCTCAAGGCGGGGCGTACAGGCCACGCTTTCCGCATAGCGGGCGTGGGCATACTCGCCCAGGCGCAGCTGGTCGGCGGCTTCGTTGGTCAGCAGCAGGGTGCGCGCGCCCATATCCCGCGCCCAGGGGAAGCCGTCTGTGTTGACCAGTTCCTCGCGGTAAAACCAGGGATATCCGCCGAAGATCTCGTCCGCGCATTCGCCGGTCAGCGCCACCTTGTTGCTTTGGGCCACCTGGGCGCAGAAATACAGCAGCGACGCATCCACATCTGCCATGCCGGGCAGGTCCCGCGCTTCCACCGCAGCGTCCAGCAGGTCTGCGAGGCGCGCTTCGTCGCAATACAGGCAGGTGTGGTGCGTAGCAACTGCTTGCAGCATAAGTGTATTATTCGATTTGTGATATGCTCGATAAAGAAGGGATGTGGATTTATGTCAGATGAAATCTATATATGTTTTAGTAAAAATGGTGCGCATATCCTATCGAGCGAGACACTATCAGCTGCTTTGCCAGAAAATCTAAAGCAACAGGCACAACAGCTTGGCGATGTACTGCATCGATACTATGATAAATTCGACTGGCCAGGATACGATCGGCAAATGGCAGGTGCGCTTCAGGACTTCAGCAAAATTCTTACGGAACACTTTGTTTCTCCCGAACTCACAGAGCAGTGCATTCGGTCTGCAAGCCTAATGATCCGCACGTTGTCCGATGTGACGGCTGAGAAGCCAGGTATTATAAAAGAGCAGTTCCCAGAGCATAGCTCAAAAAATTCCGAAATTGTGTTATCGGCTCAACCAACTCGCGAGCCGCTTTCTCGTTCTGACAAGATTGCATTAGCAAGCCTTGTTATCGCAATCTTGTTTGGGCTTCTTGGCCTATATTCCGATTACCAGTCAGGACAAGTTGCAGAGAATCAGGCTGCGGAAATCGAACAGCTGCAAAACACAAATGAAATGCTCGGGGAAGTTGTATCGCTGCTGGATGAAATCCTTGATGAGGTCAATTCACGGGATGAAAGGGGCGAATCTCTCGCTGATCAGAGTGCAGCGCTCAGCCAAAAGGCGAATGAGGTCGAAGTTCTGAGCAACGAGTGCATCGAGCCGCCAGAGTCTGAAATAAATCAGAGCCAGGTTGAGGGTCAGGATGAGATTCCCGATAGCCAGGAATAAAATGGTTTGTTCCAGCCGCTTTACTTTAGCTGATAAGTCGTGCAATGAATCATCTCCTTTCTGTGCGTGTCCAGGGTGGACACACTTAGCCATGCTGCACCGTATCTTTTATGACACTTTTGGGGCAAAAAAATTTCAATTGGACTTTCCAGCTGGAGATAGTCCACAATGTGCTGGATTTCTTTTCGCGTAAATTCGGAAAGCCCGTGCGTTTTACGGTAAAATGCCGATCTAGAAATTCCCAATTCCTTGCAAATGTCCGAAATTGTGACCCCCTTTATTCTGCATGCACTCTGCAAGTTTTTCATAGTTCACGGTATCACCCCTTTCTGTGTCTTTTAGGACACCATAAGTTTATCCTCTATTCAGTCTCATGTCAATGCACAAGTTGCACAAAAGACACTTTTTTATTTGTGTATTTTTCGTGTTGCTCAAAAGACACATGCGGGATATAATATATTCAGCATCCTACATGGAGGGATACTTATGGATTTTGGCGAAAGACTTAAGCGCCTTAGAATAGACAACGGTTTGACCTTAGAGCAAGTAGGCGATGCGGTTGGCGTAGGAAAAAGCACCGTACGAAAGTGGGAGACCGGCCAAATTGCAAATATGCGAAGAGACAAAATTGCAAAGCTCGCTACGGCACTGCATACAACACCAGCTTACCTTATGGGTTGGGATATAGATGACGATGTTTCGCCTGCGGCGTACTCTATCCCCCCCGGCTTCCAGCCCACGCCGGAGCTTTCTCGGGTCCCGCGTGTTGGCCGCATTGCCTGTGGTGAGCCGATCACAGCCGAAGAAAACATCGAGGATTATGATGACGTCCCTGCCAGCTGGCACAGTGATTTTACCCTGCTGTGCGAGGGCGAGAGCATGATCCCTCGCATCCAGGATGGCGATATTGTGGCCATCCACAAACAGCCAAT
>CAMFSB010000273.1 GCA_945982465.1 uncultured Faecalibacterium sp.
CCACCCATCGCCCGTGGCGACGCGCGTGGTGCCCTACACCCTCGACGCGCCGGCGGACGAAGCTGCGGCCTTGGTGGAAACCCTGACCACCGACCAGCTGGTGCAGCTGGCCACCGGCGACCCGGGCAAGGGCCAGGGCGCGGCGCTGGGCAGCGCGGGTATCTCAGTGCCCGGCTCGGCGGCCGAGACCAGTGGCTGCGCGCTGGAGCAGGGCGTGGCGAACCTGGTGCTGGCCGATGGCCCGGCGGGCCTGCGCCTGACCCAGACCTATTATGTGGCCGACGGTCTGCCCGTTGCCGCCCCCATGGAAATGAATCTGGAGCACGGCTTCTTCTACGATGGCGCCGAGCCGGAGGGCGAAAAGTGGTATCAGTTCTGCACGGCCATCCCGGTGGGCACCATGTTGGCCCAGACCTGGGATATGCCGCTGCTGGAGCAGGTGGGCGCCATGATCGGCGAGGAGATGGAGCTGTTCGGCGTGCAGCTGTGGCTGGCCCCGGGCATGAACATCCACCGCAACCCGCTGTGCGGCCGCTACTTTGAATATTTTGCCGAGGACCCGCTGGTCAGCGGTATGTGCGCCGCCGCCGTTACCCGCGGCGTGCAGAGCCACCCGGGCATCGGCACCACCATCAAGCACTACGCCTGCAACAACCAGGAGGATAACCGCATGGCCTCGGACAGCATCCTGACCGAGCGCACCCTGCGCGAGATCTACCTCAAGGGCTTTGAGATCGCCATTGCCGAGAGCCACCCCTACTCCATCATGACCAGCTACAACCTGATCAATGGGGTGCACGCGGCCAACTGCTACGACACCTGCACCAAGGCCGCCCGCTGCGAGATCGGCTTTGGCGGCGTGGGGATGCCCCACTGGACCACCACCAATGTGGACGACACCTGCACGGCGACGGGCTGCATCCGCGCCGGCAACGATATCGTGATGCCCGGCATGCCGATGGACCACGACAACCTGCGCCGCGAGCTGGCCGACGGCACGCTGCCGCTGGCAGACCTGAAGCGCTGCATCACCCGCCTGGTGCGCGTGACCCTGCGCTCCAACCGCTACCAGCAGTAAACCAGCCTGCGCCATTTGGCCGCGGCATGCGGCGGGCGCATTCGCATATATTTCTAAAAGAGCCGTTCGGAGCTTCCGAACGGCTCTTTTTGTCGGTACTCATTTTCCACGGTTGACCCTTGTGCCAATCCGGAATGGCGGATGGGTGTTCCGTTTTAACCCGCGCCCTGCCGCGCCGCATTGACAGAAATTCCACAATACATAGATTTTATCTCCGCACACTTCCTGTTGGTACCCATAGGATTACATTTGTCTATATCAACGGTGAATGCAGCACAACGTTTGAAGTGCGGCAAGCGGCTTCGGGGCAGACAACACCGGCAGCTCCTGGCAATTCGAATCCGAACACTGGCACGCCGAGCCATACCGTATCCCCGCAAACAGGCGATAACAGCAATGTGCTTGTGTGGGTCGTCCTGCTGGCTGCTTCCATTGCAGGGATCCTTGGAACCGTAGTTTACAGCAAAAGAAAGAACAGCATCAGGCGAGTAACATGATAAAGACCGTCAAGTCGTGACCCGGCTTGATGGCCTTTTTTGCGCCCGGCTGTTTGCGTTGCATCTGCGCGCAAAAAAGGATGCTTTGCACGCAAACAGGATGGGCGCGGCTCTTGACGAATACCCTAAGGGGGTATATACTTGTAAATACCCCGATTGGGTATTACAGAAAGGAGACTGCACAATGGATTGCTGCCACAAACCGGAGCACGGTCATAAGACAAAGGAACGCTCAGAGGAAGAAATCAAAAAACTGCTGAACCGGCTCAGCCGCATCGAGGGGCAGATCCGCGGGATCTACGGCATGGTGGAGCGCGGCGCCTATTGTACGGATATCCTGGTCCAGTCCGCCGCGGTCACGGCGGCGGTCAATGCCTTCAACAAGGAATTGCTGGCCAGCCACATTCGCACCTGCGTGGCGCAGGATATCCGCGACGGCAACGATGAAGTGATCGATGAACTGGTGCAGACCCTGCAGAAGCTGATGAAATAAAGCCGGCGGCTGTGGGTAAACTGGCCAGGGGAGGTATGTATGAAACAATATAATGTTACGGGCATGAGCTGCGCGGCCTGCAGCGCCCGGGTGGAAAAGGCCGTTTCCAAGGTGCCGGGCGTTACGTCCTGCTCGGTCAGCCTGCTGACCAACTCCATGGGCGTGGAGGGCACGGCCGCCCCACAGGCGGTCATTGCCGCAGTGGAGGCCGCTGGCTACGGCGCATCCGAAAAAGGCGCTGGCCGGGACCGCTCTGCCGATGCTGCCCAGGCCGAGGATGCCCTGAAAGACCGGGACACGCCGGTGCTCAAACGGCGGCTGGTCTGGTCGGTGGGCTTTTTGCTGGTGCTGATGTACTTTTCCATGGGCCATATGATGTGGGGCTGGCCGTTGCCGCCGTTCTACAACGACAACCATGTGGCCATGGGCTTGACTCAGCTTCTGCTGACGGCGATCATCATGGTCATCAACCAGAAGTTTTTTATCAGCGGCTTCAAAAGCCTGTGGCACCGCGCGCCCAATATGGACACGCTGGTGGCCCTGGGCGCAACGGCCGCTTTTGCGTACAGCACCTGGGCGCTGTTCGCCATGACCCGCGCCCAGGTGGATATGGACATGGACGCCGTCATGATGTATATGATGGAGGTCTACTTTGAATCCGCCGGTATGATCCTGACGCTGATCACCGTGGGCAAAATGCTGGAGGCCCGGTCCAAGGGCAAAACCACCGACGCGCTGAAAGGCCTGATGAAGCTGGCCCCCAAAACCGCCACCCTCCTGCGGGACGGCGCGGAGGTGGAAGTGCCCATCGACCAGGTGCAGAAAGGCGATCAGTTTGTGGTGCGCCCCGGCGAGAACATCCCGGTGGACGGCGTGGTGCTGGAGGGCGTCAGCGCGGTAAACGAAGCCGCCCTGACCGGCGAGAGCATCCCGGTGGACACAGCCCCGGGCGACGCGGTCTCGGCCGCCACGCTCAACCAGAACGGCGGTGGCCGCGGGCGCGACACGCGCGTGGGCCAGGGGCCGC
>CAMFSB010000274.1 GCA_945982465.1 uncultured Faecalibacterium sp.
TGCTGCTCTGGCTGGGCCTTGTGATGCTCAGCGTGGCCGGGCTGCTGTGCCTGCGCCCCAAAAAGAAAGCCCGCTGAACCGGGCCCAGCAGGGAAGAACCCCAAAACCAATAAAGCACCCCCTGATGCGCCGCATCAGGGGGTGCTTTTGTGATGCCGTTTTGCAAGGTCTTGTGTGCCCGCTGTGTACGCGGGCGGTCATTTGACCTTATGGGTGTCGGCAAACAGGGCGCCGAGAATGACGCTGTGCACCCTGCGGGCCCCGGCTGCATACCATGAGATAGTTCCACTTGCAGAAAGGAGACTCTGGTATGGAAACAAACTATCCCATGGGGTGTGGCTGCAGCACCGGCAGCAGCGATCACGGCCCGGAGCCGTTTACCGCGAACATCCCCTGCGAAGCGAAGAAAAACCAATATTATCGCACGGCGTTCTGGACGGGGGAATACCTGCAGCTGACGCTGATGAGCATCCCGGTCGAGGACGACATCGGCCTGGAAATGCACCCCGACACGGACCAGTACATCCGCGTGGAGGCCGGGCTGGCGCTTGTGTGCATGGGCCCCGCCGGAAATGACCTGAACATCCGCCGCCGCCTTTGCGTGGGGGACGCGGTGTTTGTACCCGCCGGCACCTGGCACAACATCATCAATGTGGGGGCCGAGACGCTGAAACTTTCGTCGGTCTACGCGCCGCCGCATCACCCCTGGGGGACCATCCACCGCACCAAAGCGGACGCCGCCAGCGCGGAATAACCGCCAGCGCGGCGCGCCGCCTGCTGCGGCGGGGCTGAAAGCCGGAACACAACAGAAAAGGGGCCTGAAACCGTATGGTTTCAGGCCCCTTTTGGATGCCGCGGAGCGCCCCGCAAAGCCGCGGCAGGCTCTGCGGAAGAACGGAACACATGCCGGCTGGCCCCCTGCTGGGCGGCGGATCAGGCTGCCGCTGGCGGCGTAGATCGTATGCGGAAGCCGCTGCCCCGGGAACAGGCCGGCTTACAAAAAGATTTCCGGCTGCAGGACTTTGGCCGCTTTCCTGCAGGGTGTCCGACAATTCTGGCAAAGCGTCGCCGTAATCCCGGTTGCCGTACACCACGACCGCCACAGCCGGGCCGTTTTTGCCCCGAAGCCGGCTCAGCCGGCGGAGCGCGACCTCTCGGATCCGGTTTTCATACACCGGCATGGCGGCGACCAGAAGCGTATCCGGCCCGATCTCCCGGGGCTCCGGCTCGGTGCATAGGTCTACCTCGGTACCGGCAAGGCCGGTGCCCTTGCAGATCGCCCGGGCAATTTCCAGGGTGCCGCCCGTGGGGCTGAATACCGCCAAAACATACTGCTTGATCTCCATGACGATTTGTTCCGTTCTGGATCGAATATTTATTGCTCCACTCTGCGCGGCCCCTGTACCCGTCAAATAGGGAGGGGCAGCGCAGGCTCCAACCGGATCAAGGCGAGGCTGTCGCCTTGCCACCCGGCCCGCGTCAGCCGTGCAAAACCGGCCGCGGCCGGCCTGGGCGCGCACATTCCCCGGGGCATTTTGCCGCGCCCGTGGTTGTGTGGGCCTCGCTACGGGCAAGGCGCATGGCGTTACCCATTTTTCTTCAGCCAGGCGACAGCGCTTTCGGCAAACGCCTGTACGGCCGGCGACACGGCGCCTTGGGGCAGCGCCAGGGCGATGGTGCGGGTCGCCCGCGGCTCCAGCGGGCGCAGCTCCACATGCTGCCCCCGGCCCCGCACCAGCAGCTCCGGAACGATGGAAACGCCCAGTCCCTGCTCCACCATGGCAATCACGGCGTAATCATCCTTGGTCGTGTAGCGGATGTTCGGGGTGATCCCCGCTTGATCCAGCGCGCGGTGAATGTCGTGGTCGGAGCTTTTCAACAGGCTGATAAAAGGCTCCCGCCCCAGCTTGGCCGCGTCGATCTTCGGCTGGGCGGCCAGCGGATGCCCTTTGGGGAGGATCGCCAGCAATTCGTCCTCCGCCAGCGGGATCGCCCGGGTACGGTCCGGGGCGGGGAGGGTCACAAAGGCCAGGTCTACGGTCCCGTCCCGCAGCCACTGCTCCACATCGAAGTAATCGCCATTGAACAGCTTGAGCTCCACTTGCGGGTGGGCGGCCTGGAAGGTCTGGATCATCCCTGGCAGCCAGTGGACTGCCACGCTGGTAAATGCCCCCAGCCGGATCGAGCCCGCGTCCGCGTTGCGGATATCAGCGATCAGGGCTTCCAGCTCTCGGTTCTGCTGCACAATAGCCTCCATCTTCGGCAAGAGCATGGCGCCTGCTTCCGTCAGCGTTACGCCGCTGCGGCCCCGCTGCATCAGGCAGAAGCCGTATTCTTCCTCCATGGCGCTGAGCACATGGCTGATTCGGGACTGGGTGGAGTTCAATGCCTCCGCCGCCCGGGTCAGACTGCCCAGCTCCGCCGTTTTTGCAAAGACCTCATATTGCTTGATACTCATGAAGGCTGCCTCATTCATGCAAAAGTTTCATGCTTAGTTGACTTTTTTGTATACAATACCATGTTTCCAGCCTGCTGGCAACCGTTTTTTCTATCTTTGCGCCGGCATTTCCCGGTTGAAACCGGGGCCGAAACCCTGTATAATTCCAGTATACAAAAACTGCATGAATCCATGAAATAAATTCATGCAAAAAGGGGCGAAACCAATGGTTTACACGGAAATGATCGTTTTTATTGTCTACTTTTTATTTATGCTGGCGATCGGCCTGGTTTTCTTTTTCCGGTCCAAGGGCGGCGGCGAAAAAGACTACTTCCTGGGCGGCCGTCAAATGGGGCCCTGGGTCTCCGCCCTGTCTGCGGGCGCGTCGGACATGAGCGCCTGGGTGCTCATGGGGTTGCCCGCTTCGGTGTACGCGGCGGGCATGGGCCAAACCTGGATCGCGATCGGCCTGGCCATTGGCTACGCCCTCAGCTGGATCTTTGAAGCTCCCCGGCTGCGCCGGTTTTCCATCGTGGCGGGGGACTCCATCACCATCCCCCAGTATCTCACCAACCGCTTTCTCTCGCAAAGCAGGCTTTTGCAGCTGCTGTGCGCGCTGATCTTCCTGGTCGCCTATACCA